>NZ_JBFTPS010000006.1:0-201208 GCF_056398605.1 Variovorax sp. 01T432 | reverse complement strand
GCGCCTGGTCGTCGCCGGCAAACCAAAGAAGGTCGCCCTCGTGGCAGCCATGCGCAAGCTCCTGACGGTGCTCAACGCCATCGCCAAGAGTGGCAAGCATTGGGACGATTCGCTTCATTCGGCTTGACTTGCAAGACGGTTGCTCAGAGTTTCGGGATGCGCAGCGTCTTGCTGATCATCAGCGTGCCCGAGAGCCCGAAGAGCAGGCTGAGCGGATGCAGCTCCCACGGCCCGAGCACCCAGGCGCCGCCCCAGATCGCATCGCCGACATGGCCGTACCGCGCCGCGACCGTCAGCACGCCCACCAGCACCACGCTGGTCGGGATGGGCGTGCCTTCGAAGTACTTGACCTTGTCGGCGCCTTCGGAAAGCGCCTCGGCCGTCACGTTGTAGCGCGCCAGCCGGCTCACGCCGCAGCAGACGAAATAGATGAGCAGCATGCAGTCCCATCCCCCGTCGAGCCCGGCGGCGAAGCCGAGCGCGGCCGGCGCCACGCCGAAGGAGATGACGTCGGCCAGCGAATCGAGTTCGCGCCCGAGCGCCGAGTGGGTCTGCCGCCAGCGCGCGATGCGGCCGTCGAACACGTCGAAGATGAAGGCGGCGGGCGCCAGCGCGGCGGCCCAGTAGAACTGCGCCACGGACTGGCTCGCCATGTAGGCCATCGCGAGGAAGACGCCGCCGACGCCGCAGGCCGCGTTGCCGAGGGTGAAGACATCCGCCAGGTGGAAGCCCCGGATCATCGAGAAGTGCTTGCGCACCGGCGCCGCGGCGGAAGGAGGAGTGGGCATGAAGGGCTTTCGAAGGAGAAAGGTGCGAGGCACCTTAGCGCAAATGCGCGCGGGCTTCTGTAGTCGCGCTCCGATGCCGGCCCGCAACCTTCATGCCCGGGCGGGTCGCGGCGCGGCGTCCCGCGCTTCGGCGATGTCGGCGAAACGGCCCAGCAGCCGCGCGGCGCTCGCCGTGCCGGCAACGCGCGCGCGCAGCGCGGCGGGGTCGGTGCCCTGGGCACGCGCGTCCTCGGCCAGCAGGTCGACGTAGCCGCGCATGATGTCGGCGTCGAATTCGGGGTGGAACTGCACGCCCCAGGCCGCCGCGCCGACGCGGAAGGCCTGGACCGGCTCGAAGGCATTGCCCGCCAGGCGCACCGCGCCCGCGGGCAGCCGCAATGCGCTTTGCCGGTGCGCCACGTGCGCCTCGAAGCGCTCGGGCAGCTCGCGCAGCAGGGCGTCGTCCGCCGCGTCGGCGGTGAGCTGGATCTCGACCGTGCCGAGCTCCATGCCCACGGGGTGGTCGCCGGCCTCGCCGCCGAGCGCATCGGCCAGCAGCTGATGGCCGAAGCAGATGCCCAGCACCGGCGTGCCGTGCGCGACCAGCCCGGCCAGACAGGCACCGGTGGCTTCGCTCCAGGCTTCGCGGTGGGACACCATGGCGTGCGAACCGGTCACGATGGCGCCCGAGAGGGTGTCCGGCGCGGGGAGCGTGTCGCCCTTGCGCGGGTCGAGCACCATGACCGGCAGGCGGGTGTCGCCCAGGCCGGCAGCGATCCAGTGCTCGAAGTCGCCGCGCCGCTCGCGCAGCGCGTCGAAGGTGTCGCCGGCCTTGATGATGGCCAGGGGGCGGGGGGAGATGTCTTCCATTCCCGTCATCATGTCACGGCGGGACGGATGCATCGCAGGCCGCGACGGCCGCGGGAATGCGCGCGGCCACCCGCAGCACCAGGTCCTGGCGCTGCGGTGCCTCGCGCCAGCGCCGCCGCGTGCCCGTTTCCCACTCTGGATGGCTGCGCGCCGGCTGCGCCGCGCGCACGAGTTCGGCGAGGGCCCGCTGCGCACGCGCGTTCGCGGCCGGTGCCGCCGGCGAGGATGCGGGGACCCGGTCGAGCGCCGCATGGCCGCGTTGTTCGAGGGCGCGCAGGAGCCCCAGCTGCCAGGCGGCGAGCACGAAGAGCACGCGGTCTTCCACCGTGAGCTCGTGCACGTCGCGCAGCTTGTTGAAGAGCTTGCGGCCCAGCGGCCCCCAGCCCTGCGAGACCGCGCCGCCGATGGCGCCGCCCAGGGCCGCGCCCGCGCCCAGCGAGAGGCCGGCGAGGGCGAGATCCGCCGCCACGCCCACCGCCGCGCCCACCACCACGCCCTTGCCGAGCAGGATGCCCGCGTCCTTCAGCGCCTCGGGATGGAAGAAGTCCATGGCCCATCGGCCTTCGAGCTGCGGCAGCGGCGACTCGTCGGCGTCGCCTTCGCGAAAGCCGTAGAGCGTGAGCAGGTCGTCCGTGCAGCGCTGGGCCTTGTCGAAGACGTCCTTTCGCAGCGCCGCAACCAGCCGCTCCCGGCTCGTCGCGAGTTCGAACTCCACGGCCGATGCGCTGCGGCGCATCGAGGCCGCATCGACCAGCAGGTCGGCGATGCGAGCGGCCGCGGCTTGCCGCCGCCGCTCGGCTTCGGCCTCGAGAAACGTGGCCACGCCATCGAGGCGCGCGCGCTTGTCGCGCAGCAGCGTCGCGAGGTCGCGGTAGAGCTCGCGTTCGGCGCCGACGAAAGGCGCGGCGGCGTCGAAGCGCACCACCACGTGCAGGCCGTAGGCCGAGAGCAGTTCCTTCCACGCGGCCTCGCGGCTGCCGGTGCCGCGCAGGAAGTTCAGCACCGGCAGCACCGGCCGCGCGCAGGCGTTCAGCAATTCGATCTCGGCGCGGAACTTGGGCAGCACGGGCTCGCGCGCATCGATGACGAGGAAGGCGGCGTCGACGTCGAGCATCGCACGCAGCACCTTGGCTTCCTGCTCGAACACGCCATGCGCCTCGGGGCCCTGCAGGAAGCGGCGGATGCGCTCCGGCGGGGTCAGACCGCGGTCGTAGGCCTCGAGGTGCTCGCGCAGCGCGACGGCATCTTCCAGGCCCGGCGTGTCGAGGAATCGCACGGCCGGCGCGCCCTCGACCCTGAGTTCCACGCTCTCGACGTGGCGGGTGGTGCCCGGCCGCTCGGAGACCTCGCCGAAGTTCACCCGGCGCGTGAGGGTGCGCAGCAGCGAGGTCTTGCCGGCGTTGGTGTGGCCGACGACAGCGATGCGAATGGCGCTGTCCGTGTTCATTGCCATCCATTCAGGACGGCATCGGGTGCGTCGCCATCCCTTGCGCCGGCGAGATCGCCGAGGCCGGTGTCTGCAAGCCAGGCCAGCCAGCGCTGGCCCGCGGCCTTGTCCGTACCGATGCCGAGCAGCCACAGCCGGCACTCGCCGCAAAGCGACATCAGCTCGCGCAGGAAGCGCTCGGTGCCGCGGTCTGGCGTCGAGGCCGCATGGCAGCCGACGAGCACGCGCCGCGGGCGGATGCGCGCAAGGGTGTCGAACAGCTCGCGCCGCGCGCCCGCGCTGCCGTCGACGCGGAGCACGCGCGCTGCAGTGCGCTCCAGCGCGGGTGGTGGCCAAGGCAATTCGTCCGGCAGCTCGAAGCCGATGGCCACCAGCGTGTCGCTGGTGTCGCCGGGCGGTGGGCGGCTGGGCGCGCCATGCGGCGCGCGGCCCGGGTCGGCGTCGACGATGTGGCGCGGTTCGAGCGCATCGAAGCGCGCGAGCAGCCGGTGGAAGTAGGGCAGCGAGAGGTCGGGGCGCAAGGCCGTCCTGCGGGCGCGCCACACGGCCGCGCTCAGCAGCGCGAAGACCAGGCGAGGCAGCAGGCCATAGACCACCAGGCAGCCCGTGAGCCACAGCGCCCAGGCGCGCTGGCCGGACGCGGCCGCCAGCGGCGACAGCACCGCCTGCGTGTCGGGCACCGGAAAGCCCAGCAAGGCCGGCGCCCAGCCGAGCAGCCGCACGCCGCGCACGAAGAAGCCGGGTTCGAGGATCGTGGTCTCCCAGCTGAGCGTGAAGTTGCGGAATGCGAGCGCGAAGAGGAGCACGGCCAGCACCACCGCGAAGGAGAGCGCCCAGATCGTGTGGCTCACGAAGCCAAGCGCCCAGGGCAGGAGCCGCGCGCGCGCCAGCAGGCGCGTGAGGGCGCGCAGCAGTAGCGGCCCCTGGCCGCGCTTGCCGCCGGCCACGCGCGTCGTGAGCGCGAGCCACAGCCAGCCGAAGGAGGCATGGAAGGCGCCGAAGGCGCGCAAGGGCGCGAGCAGGCCCACGAGCCAGAGCAGCAGCGTCAGCACGTGCAGCCCGAGCAGGCTGACCAGCGCGACCACCACATTGATCTTGCGTTCGCTGCCGCCGATCACGCTGCCGGCCAGGCTGAGCCCGCCCAGCACGATGAGCGACACCAGGCCCAGCAGCACCCATGGCGCCCATGCGCGCGCGCGGGCCAGCTCATCCTGCAGGCCGATGCGCAAGCCGAGGATGCGCGCGCGCTCGACGATGCGGCCGCTGCCGTCCGGCCTGGCCGCCATGGCCTCGCGCACCGCCTGGGCGTCGTCCAGCGGCCCGGCCTCTTCGACCAGTTGCACGGCCACGGTGATCGTCGCGTCCTGGAAAGCAGGTGGGGGCGCTGCTGGGTTCAACGGCTTCCTTCAGAGAGCGCGGAATTATGCCCGCCGCTCCCCGGCCCTTCGCGCAAAGGCTCAGCGCCAGAAAAAACGGGGCCGCGCACGACCCCGTGACTCCTGCCCGTTGCGCGGCAGGAATGAGGAATGTGTTTTCAGCGCAGGCCGAAGAAGGAGAGCACGGCGACGACGACGACGACCAGACCGACGATGTAGATGATGGAATTCACGGCTGATACCTCTGTAATAAAGACAGTTTCAGCTTGGCCCTCCGCCACAGCGAAGGATGTCGGCGGCGGACCTCGCACGCTGTAGGACTCACGACGCCTCGTCGCTGCCGTCGCCCAGGAAGCCGCCGCTCTGGTGCGCCCACAGCCGCGCATAGAGGCCGCCGCGCGCCAGCAGGCTCTTGTGGTCGCCTTCCTCGACCACGCGGCCTTCGTCCAGCACGATCAGCCGGTCCATGGCCGCGATGGTCGACAGGCGGTGCGCGATCGCGATCACCGTCTTGCCCTCCATCAGGCGGTAGAGGCTGGCCTGGATGGCGGCCTCGACCTCGGAGTCGAGCGCGCTGGTGGCCTCGTCGAGCAGCAGGATCGGCGCGTCCTTGAGCATCACCCGCGCGATCGCGACGCGCTGGCGCTGGCCGCCCGAGAGCTTGMCSCCGCGCTCGCCCACGTGCGCCTCGTAGCCGCGCCGGCCGTTCGGGTCGCCCAGCGTCTGGATGAATTCGTGCGCCTCGGCGCGCTCGGCGGCGGCGCGGATCGCGTCTTCGCCCGCGTCCGGCCGGCCATAGGCGATGTTGTCGGCCACCGAGCGGTGCATGAGCGAGGTGTCCTGCGTGACCATGCCGATGTGGGCGCGCAGGCTGTCCTGCGTGACGTGGGCGATGTCCTGGCCGTCGATCAGGATGCGGCCGCTTTCCAGGTCGTGGAAGCGCAGCAGCAGGTTCACCAGTGTCGACTTGCCGGCGCCCGAGCGCCCGACCAGGCCGATCTTCTCCCCGGGCGCGACGGTGAGCGTGAGGTCGTCGATGACGCGCCTGCCGCCGTCGCCGTAGCGGAAGCTCGCATGGTCGAAGCGCACCTCGCCGCGCGGCACCACCAGCGGCACCGCGTCGGCCGCATCGAGCACGGTGCGCGGGCGCGAGAGCGTCTTCATGCCGTCCTGCACCGTGCCGATGTTCTCGAACAGGCTGGTCATCTCCCACATGATCCAGTGCGACATGCCTTGCAGGCGCAGCGCCATCGCGGTTGCCGCGGCCACCGCGCCGATGCCGACCGCGCCCTTCGACCAGAGCCACAGCGCGGTGCCCGCCATGCCGGCGGTGAGCGCCATGCTCAGCGTGTGGTTGACGATCTCGAAGGCGCTCACCATGCGCATCTGGCCGTAGCCCGTCTGCATGAACTCCTTCATGGCCGCGCGCGCGAAGCCGGCTTCGCGCTGGGTGTGCGAGAAGAGCTTGACGGTCGCGATGTTGGTGTAGGCGTCGGTGACGCGGCCGGTCATGAGCGCGCGCGCGTCGGCCTGCGCCTTGCCGATCCTGCCCAGGCGCGGGACGAAGAAGAACAGGGTCGCGATGTAGCAGGCGAGCCAGGCCACGAAGGGCAGCATGAGCTGGCTGTCGAGCACCGCCGCCAGGACGATCATGGTGGCGATGTAGACGCCCATGGCCACCAGCACGTCGGCCAGCACGAAGATGGTTTCGCGCACGGCCAGCGCCGTCTGCATCACCTTGGCCGTGATGCGGCCGGCGAACTCGTCCTGGTAGAAAGCCATGCTCTGGCCGAGCATGAGGCGGTGGAAGTTCCAGCGCAGGCGCATCGGCAGGTTCACCGCCAGCGTCTGGTGCTTGACGATGGTCTGCAGCGCCACGACCCCGATGCTCGCGAGCAGGGCGATGCCGAGCCAGGCGAGCGTGGTGCCGCGCTCTTGCCACAGCCGCGCCGGCACCTGGCCGCCCAGCCAGTCGACGATGCGCCCCAGCATCGCGAAGAGCAGGGCCTCGAAGGCCGACATGATCGCGGTGAGCAGGGCCATCGCCGCGATCTTGCCGCGCAGGCCGTCGGTGCAGGCCCAGAGGAAGGCAAGAAAGCCCGGCGGCGGCAGTGCGGGCTCGGCGGGGGGGTAGGGGTGAAGAAGTCTTTCGAAGAAACGGAACAAGGCGGGCTGTCTCCAGTGAGGCGTGACTGTAGCGGGTCGTCTTCCCCTTCACCCCCCGAGGGACGTCGCGAGGGCGGCGACCGACAGGCGCTCGCCCAGGAAATCGATGAAGCTGCGCAGCTTGGGCGCCATGTACTGGCGGCTGGTGTAGACGGCGAAAAGCGTCACCGGCGGGGCGGCATGGTCGGGCACCAGCTTGACCAGAAGGCCCCGCGCGAGATCGTCGTCGACCAGCCATTCGGGAAGAAAGGACATGCCCATGCCCGCGCGCACCGCATGCAGCGTGAGGTTGGTGTCGTCGGAGCGCAGCACGGGCTGCAGCCGCAGCGGCGCCTGCCGGCCGCCCGGGCCCTTCAGCGCGAGGCCTTCCAGGTTCACGTAGCTCGGCACGATGGCGCCGAGCTTCGCGAGATCCGCGGGCGTGGCCGGCAGGCCGGCGCGCGCGACATACGCGGGCGTGGCGACCAGGTGGAACTGCAGGCGGCACAGCGGCCGCGCGATCAGCGCCGGCGAAGGCTCCTGCGTGGCGCGCAAGGCGAGGTCGTAGCCGTCGGCGGTGAGGTCGACCTTGCGGTTCTCCAGGTGCATGTCGACCAGCACTTCGGGGCAGCGCTCTCGGTAGTCGGCCAGCACGCGGGCAAAGCGCGGCGTGGCGCACCACACAGGCGCGCTCACCTTGAGCTGGCCGCGCGGCACCTCGTTCTTCCGACCGATGGCGGCTTCGGCGGCGTCGAGCAGGTCGAGCGCGCGCCGGCTCTGCTCGTACCAGGCCGCGCCGGCTTCCGTCAGGCTCAGGTGCCGGCTGGAGCGATGCAGCAGGCGCGCGCCCAGCGACTTCTCGAGCTGCGCCACGTGCTTGCTGGCCATGGGCGCCGACACGCCCAGGCGATCGGCCGCGGCGGTGAAGCTGCCCGATTCGACGACCTCGCGGAACACGCGCAGGCTGGTCAGGCGGTCCATGGATGATTTCCTCTGGAGAAATGAATCGATGAATCCTAGCCTATCGATTTCTCCGAGGGAAATGCCTAAACTGCCCCTCAAGGAGCATTCCATGACCACACTTCAGCCTCTGCCCACCTACTTCATCTCCCACGGCGGCGGCCCGTGGCCGTGGATGAAGAAGGAGATGGGCGACAAGTACGACAAGCTCGAAGCCGCGCTTGCCGACATGCCGCGCCAGATCGGCCGCAAGCCCGACGCCATCCTGATGATTTCCGCCCACTGGGAGGAGCCCGCCTTCACGGTGATGGCCAGCCCGCGCCCGCCGATGATCTACGACTACGGCGGCTTCCCCGAACACACCTACAGCGTGCGCTACGACGCGCCGGGCTCGCCCGCTCTCGCGCGCCGCGTGCAGGGGCTGGTCGAGGCGGCGGGCCTGCCTTCGGGGCTCGATGCCGAGCGCGGCTTCGACCATGGCACCTTCTCCCCGATGGCCGCGATCTACCCCAGGGCCGAGGTGCCGGTGGTGCAGCTCTCGCTGCGGCGCGGGCTCGATCCCGCCGAGCACATCGCGCTGGGCCGCACGCTGGCGCCGCTGCGCAGCGAGAACGTGCTGATCATCGGCAGCGGACTGAGCTATCACAACCTGCGCCAGTTCGGCCCGCAGGCGCGCGAGGTCTCGAAGGCCTTCGACGACTGGCTCGACGCCGCCGTCGTCGGCGCCACGCCGGCGCAGCGCGTCGAACGCCTTCTGGCCTGGTCGTCGGCGCCGGCCGCGCGCATCGCGCATCCGCGCGAAGAGCACCTGATCCCGCTCATGGTGGCGGTGGGCGCGGCGGAAGGGGAGGCCGGCGAGCGCGTCTACCACGAGGATGCGTTCATGGGCGGCATCGCCGTGTCGAGCTTCCGTTTCGGGCTCGCGGCACAATCCGCGGGTGCCTGATTCCCTCCCCACCCTCGACCCTCGGGCGGATGCCGACGCGCACCGCCTGATCGCGCGCATCGACGCGCTCTCCACCCACCACGATGCGCTGCATGGCGGCGTGCGCGTGCGCTGGCGCCGCTTCGGCACCAGCGAGGCCCGGCCGCCGCTGGTCTTGCTGCATGGCGGCCACGGCAGCTGGATGCACTGGCTGCGCAACGTCGAGGCGCTCAGCGCCACGCGAACGCTGTGGCTGCCCGACATGCCGGGCTTCAACGAATCCGACGCGGCGCCGCCGCCCGCGCCGGGCGAAGCGCCGATCGGGCCGCTGCTCGATGCCCTTGGCGGCACGCTCGACGGCCTGATCGGAGCCGGGACGGAGATCGACCTCGGCGGCTTCTCCTTCGGCGGGCTGACCGCCGCGAAGTTCGCCCAGCGGCGGGGCCACGTCCGCCGGCTGGCCCTGGTGGGCAGCGGCGGCCACGGCACGATGCGGCGCATGACGGCGCAGATGATCAACTGGCGCGCCGCCAAGGACCGCGAGGAGGAGCGCGCCGCGCTGCTGCACAACCTCGCCGCGCTGATGTTGCATGACAAGGCCGCGATCGACGCGCTCGCGTTCGTGATCCACGACATCTCCTGCCACGGCACGCGCTTTCGCAGCAAGGATGTCTCGCAGGCGGGCGGGCTGCAGGCCGCGCTCGATACCTTCGCCGGGCCGCAATTGCTGGTCTGGGGCGAATACGACACGACGGCCGATTCGCGGCCGCTGGTCGCGCAGCTCGTCGCGGGGCATCCGCGGCGCCAGGGCGCGGTGGTCGATGGCGCGGGCCACTGGGCTCAGTACGAGCGCGCGGACGAAGTCAACGCGCTGCTGTTGCGCTTCCTTTGCTGACGACGTCCGACTGCGGCGGCGGGTGAGGGGCCGGGTGGTTGGCGGCGCCATCGACGGTCTGCAACTTCAGGGTGACGGATGTGCCGACACCGACTCTCGAGTCAATCTTCATGGAGCCGCCCGACTGTGCCGCGAACCCGCCCACGGCCGGCAATCCCATGCCGGAAAAGGGCGAAGCCTTCTTCGTCGTGAAGAAGGGCGTGGCGGCGGCCTGCGCGAGCTCGGCGCTCATCCCCGCACCGGTGTCGATGACCTCGAGCAGCGTGCCTGGGCGGCCGGCCTGCGGATCCAGCGACGCGCGCAGCGTCAAGTGTCCGCCCGCGGGCATGGCATCCCTCGCGTTGAGCACGAGCCGAGTCAATGCTTCCTCCAATGCCGTTCGGTCGACCCACCATGCGGGACAGTCCCTGTCGACGTCCAGGCGAACGTCGATGCGGGCATCGAGGGTATGCCTCAGAAGATCCGCGAAGGAGCAGAGGTAGGGCATCACGACCAGGCGCGCGGGCGTCAGTTGCTGTCCGCCGGTGAAGGCACACAAGGCGGCAGCCAATAGCTCGCTCCGCCGCAACACGGCGGGCTCGGGTCTTTCTTCGTGCTCTTCGACGGCGCCCGCAAGATGCCGGCGTACGGAGGCAACGATCTCAGTCAGGGCTGCGGAGGCGCCTGCTGCAACGTTTGCGTCCCGGGGGGACGTGACCTGTTGCACCAACATGGAAAGCTTTCTTCCGGCCCAATGGGCCAGACGATCATCATGCGCTGATTTCTTGCCGAAGGTGTGAATCGGCAAAGCCACTCATCCGCGAGTGTCATAGCCGCGAAGTCACCTGCCGGTCAGCTTCAAGAGCTGAACGCAGCCACTCCGGCCGGCCGACATGTCGATGCGTCCGTTCTTGACGGATGTCAACGACACAGGCGCTCGACGCGGGCTCAATGAATCCTTGTACTTTGGTTCCGAGCCCGCGCCGCGGGACAAGAGGGCTTCTCGATGACTCCGTGCCAATGTCTCGCCGTGACCGTCCAGCAACTCGCGTCCAGCCGGTTCTCATGGAAGCTGATGCAGCGGCAGGACAGCGGCGCTGTCGAGTGCGTTGCCGAATCGTCGGACAGTCTTCCCGACTATGAGCAGGCCCTCGAAGCAGGCTTTGTCGCGCTCCATTCGTTCAACGCCGTCGGCACCGGGCTCACCCAGCCTTGAGTGACTGGCGCGCTTCGCGGCGATAGGCGGCAGGCGTCGACCCGAGTTCGCGCTTGAACACGACATACATGTACTGGAGCGTCGTGAAGCCGCAGCGCTCGGCAATCTCGGCCGCCGGTAGTTCGCTCTCGCGCAACATCCGCTGCGCCGCCAGGATTCGCTGCGAAAGCAGTTCCTGGTGCAGCGTGATGCCCAGTTCCTTGCGGAAAGTGTTCTCCAGCGTGGACCGGGACACCCCGACATAGGCGGCCACCTGCTCGTTCTTGATGCCCTGGCACGCGTACTGGCGGATGTAGTAGCGAGCCTTCATCACGCCGACGCTGAAGGGCCGGGAATGGTTGCTCGACGCCTGCGCATGGAGTCCCGCCGGCGGCACGACCACCCGCGCGCCGTTCAGGCGCGCGCCGTTGAGCATCTGATGGAGCATGCGTGCGGCCGTCTGCCCCATCCGGCGCGTACCGTGGCGAACCGAGCTGAGGCCGATGCGCGTCAAGGACTGCGCCAGCGGATCGTTGTCGATGCCGACAATGGCGACCTCTTCGGGGATCGCGATGCCGGCGAGCGTGCACGCCTGCATCAGGTGGCGCGCACGCGCATCGGTGATCGCGACGATGCCCACGGGCTTCTCCAGCCCGCGGATCCATTGGGTCAACTGCTCGATGGCCGCATACCACTGGACGCCGCTGGTGCGCATCCCGCGGTGGATGTCGGGCCGAGGCACCAGCCGCGCGAAGGCCTTCTCACGCTCCTGGGCCCAGCGGTTGTCGGGGCTTTCCGGCAGCGAGTACAGCGCCAGGCGAGGCAAGCCCGCCTCAATCAGGTGGTCGTGGGCCAGCTTGACCAGCCTGAAGTTGTCCGTCGCCACGTAAGGAATGCCGGCAGGGTAGTCCGACGGGTCCGCGTGCGAGCCGCCGACGGCGACCACGGGCACCGTCGCGCCCGCGAGTGCCTCGCACACCGCGGGGTCGTCGAAGTCGGCGATGATCCCGTCGGTCCGCCATTGCGCCAGGCCCGACAGCCGGGCGCGGAAATCCTCTTCGAGGAACAGGTCCCATTCGACGCGGGTGGAGTGCAGGTAGACACCGATGGATTCGATGATCTCGCGGTCGTAGATCTTGTTGCCGTTGAAGAGCAGGGCAATGCGGTGCGGTCTGCGCGGCGGCGTGGCGCTGGGTCTTGCCATCATCGGTTCTCGCGGCATGCGTCAAAAACAACAGCCGGGTCGGCTGATTTCACAATCGGCTTTTGCGCCGCCGGATGGCAGCATGGCGCCGACAAGAACCATGAGACATTCACCGCGATGATCCACAACCCCATCCTGCCGGGCTTCAACCCCGACCCCTCGATCTGCCGTGTCGGCGAAGACTACTACATCGCGACCTCCACCTTCGAGTGGTATCCGGGCGTGCAGATCCATCATTCGCGCGACCTCGTCAACTGGACGCTCGTCAGGCGTCCCCTGGACCGCGCGGCGCAGCTCGACATGCGCGGCAATCCGGATTCCTGCGGCGTCTGGGCGCCGTGCCTGTCGCATGCCGACGGCCGCTTCTGGCTGGTGTACACCGACGTCAAGCGCTACAGCGGCAACTTCAAGGACACCCACAACTACATCGTCACCGCGCCTTCGATCGAAGGCCCGTGGAGCGACCCGATCCATGTCAACTCGTCGGGCTTCGACCCTTCGCTGTTCCACGACGACGACGGCCGCAAGTGGTTCATGAACATGTACTGGAACCATCGCAGCGATTCGGTCGGCGGCCAGCCCAAGAGCCCCGGCTTCGCCGGCATCCTGCTGCAGGAGTGGGACCCGGTGAGCGGGCGGCTCGTCGGCGACGCGAAGAACGTGTTCCGCGGCAGTCCGCTCGGGCTGGTCGAAGGCCCGCATCTCTTCAAGCGCAAGGGCTGGTACTACCTGACGGTGGCCGAAGGCGGCACCGGCTACGACCATGCCGTGACCATGGCGCGCTCGCGCCACATCGACGGGCCCTACGAACTGCCCGCGCAGCCCCACCTCATCACGTCCAAGGACGCTCCCGAGGCCGAGCTGCAGCGCGCGGGACACGGACAGATCGTGGAGACGCCGCAGGGCGAGGTCTACCACACGCACCTGTGCTCGCGCCCGATGCCCGGCTCGCGCCGCTCGCCGATGGGCCGCGAGACCGCCATCCAGAAGTGCGTGTGGCGCGACGACGACTGGCTCTACCTGGAGAGCGGCGGCGTGGTGCCGCGCGTCGACGTGCCGGCCCCCGATGCCTCGGTGCAGCCGCTGCCGGTGCGGCCCAGCCACCATCGCTTCGACGGCGATGCGCTGCCGATCGAGTTCCAGTGGCTGCGCACGCCGTATCCGGAGCGCCTGTTCACGCTGACCGGCCAGGCGCTGCGCCTGCATGGGCGCGAGTCGATCGGCAGCTGGTTCGAGCAGAGCCTGGTCGCGCGCCGCCAGGAACACTTTGCGTTCCGCGCCGAGACCGAGGTCGACTTCGATCCGCGCACCCATCAGCAGGTGGCGGGCCTGACGCACTACTACAACCAGCACAAGTTCCATCTGCTGGCCGTCACCTGGCATGAGTTGCACGGGCGGGTCCTGACGGTCTTCAGCTGCGCCGCCAACTGGCCCGAGGGCCGGCTCAGCTTCGCGCTCGACGCGCCGATTCCGCTGCCGGCGCAAGGCCCGGTGAAGCTGGCCGCCACGGTCGACCACGAGCGACTGCAGTTCCGGTACAGCATCGCCGACGGGCGCTGGGAGGACGTCGGCCCGGTGCTCGACGCCAGCCTCATCTCCGACGAGGCCGGCCGCGGTGCCTTCGGTTCGTTCACCGGCGCCTTCGTCGGCATGGTGGCTTTCGATATGTCGGGCAGCGCGCGCGCCGCCGACTTCAGCCGCTTCAGCTACATCCCGACGGTCAGCGGATTGCCGCATGAGGTCGAGCGTCCGGCGGGACGTACTGGGTGTGCAGCGCCGGTTGATGCGGATTGAGGATCGCATGCAGCACGTAGGCGGCGCCGCCGACCGCGGTGGCAAGGTCTGAATACGTGGCCAGCCGAACCACGGGCGCCGTCAGCCCGGCCCGTCGCGCGTAATCGGCGAGGACTTCGGTCGCCGCGTCGAGCATCGTGTCGCCGCCGAGCGTCACCGTCTCGCCCCCGAGCACGATCGCCTGCGGATTGAAGGTGGCCCAGACGTTCTGCAGCAGCACGCCGAGCAGGGCCCCGGCCCGCGCGAACGCGCTGCGCGTGGCGGCGTCGCGCGCGGCGATGCGCGCGCGCAGCGCCCGCCGGTCGATCACGTCGTCCTGGAAGCAGCCGGCCGCCGCGGCAATCGATTTGAGCCCGATGTAGGCCTCGGCGCAGCCCAGGCGCCCGCAGGAACAGGCTTCGCCGTCGATCACGAGCGTCGTGTGGCCTATCTCGCCGGCCGATCCGGTGGCGCCGGTGAAGAGCGCCTCGTTGAGAATGATGCCCGCGCCGACGCCCACGCCGCAGCTGATGTAGACCAGGGGGTCGTCGACCGGCCGCACGCAGAACTCGGTCTCGCCGACCGCGGCCAGATCGGCTTCGTTCTGGTAATACACCGGCACGTCGCCGAGTCCGGCCGAAGCGAGTTCGGCGCCGAGGCGGCGGCCGACCTCGACCTTGCGCCAGCCGATGTTCGGCGCGAATTCCAGCATGCCCGAGCGCTTGTCCACCGGCCCGTGCAGGCCGACGCCGATGCCCAGCAGCCGCGCGCCGGCCCGGGTGACCTTGGCGGACAGGGTCGTCACCATCGCCACCAGCTGGTGGCAGGCCTCGTCGGGGTCCTTCGAGCGCAGCGCGGCCTGGCTCGACTCCAGCACCGCGCCGTGGATCGAGGTTGCCACGACCCTGATCGCATCGGGCCCGAGATCGGCGCCCAGCAGCACGATCCGCGTGCCGTCCAGGCTCAGGGGCGTGGGCCGGCGTCCGAGCGCGCCGGTGGCGAAGGCGTCCGCCTCGACCAGCCAGCCCTCGTCGATGAGTTCCTTGATCAGGAGGCTGACGGTCGAGCGCGTCAGGCCGCTGCGCGCTGACAGGTCGGCGCGCGAGATGCCCGCCTGCTCCCGCAGCAGTCGCAGCAGCGACATGCGGTTGAGGTTCTTGACGAAGTGCTGGTCGCCCTTGATGGGTGCTGTGGACATTGACGGCTCTTGCCGGGTCGGGGCCGGCTGCACGCGAAGTTATGAATGCTGGTCGAATCAATGTTCCCACGGATTCGTCCCGGCGTGACGGATTCTGACCAGTTTACTGGGAGCGGCGCACAAAAACGGCCCGTCCGAGGGGTTTCGGAGCCTCTTGGCGTATTCCCTGATGACGCATGCCGCGCCATGGATCACATTTGTTCGGCCAACATACAAATGGAGACTCTGATGAACTTCCGCAAGTTCGCATCCTGCGCGGCGCTCGCCGTGAGCGCGGCCCTGGCCTGCGTGGGGGCCGCGGCCGCCGACGTCACGGTTCGCCTGATGCACGTCGACCAGAATCCCGAAGTCAGCGTGTTCTTCAACGACATCGCGCGTCGATTCGAATCCACGCACCCCGGCGTCAAGGTCGAGATCCAGTATCTCGAGAACGAGTCGTACAAGAAGAAGCTGACCACGCTGCTGCAGTCGCCCGAGCGGCCGAACGTGCTGTACAGCTGGGGCGGCGGCGTGCTGCGCGAGCAGATCAAGGCGGGAGTCCTCGAAGACCTGTCGGTGCCGATGGATGCGAGCTGGCGCGACCGCTTCCTGCCCGCGGCGATGCAGGCCTATACCGTCGACGGCAAGGTCTACGGCGTGCCGCAGCAGATGTCGGTGGTGGGCTTCTTCTACAACAAGGACCTGTTCGCCAAGGCCGGCGTCGATGCATCGTCGATCAAGACCTGGGACGACCTGCTGGCGGCGGTCAAGAAGTTCCAGGCCGCGGGCATCACGCCCATCATCGCCGGCGGGGGCGACAAGTGGCCGCTGCATTTCTACTGGTCGGAACTGGCGATCCGCCTCGGCGGCAAGGCGGCCTTCGAGGCCGCGCTGCAAGGCGAGGGCAAGGGCTTCGCCGACGACACCTTCGTGCGCGCGGGCGAACTGTTCAAGCAGTTGGCCGACCTGAAGCCGTTCCAGCCGGGCTACCTGGGTGCCACCTTCCCGCAGTCGACGGGACAGTTCGGCGACGGCAAGGGCGCGATGACCTTGATGCTGAATTCCCTGCTCGGCTCGATGCGGGCGAATTCGGCCAACAAGCAGGGCATTGCCGACGACAAGCTCGGCTGGATGCCGTTTCCGACCGTGCCCGGCGGCAAGGGCGAGGCGTCGGACACGCTGGGCGGCATGAACGGCTGGCTGATCACCAAGGGCTCGCCCAAGGAGGCGCTCGAGTTCATGCGCTTCTTCTCGAGCGAAGAGAACCAGCGCGTGGCGGCCGAGCGCGGCTTGTACCTGCCGGTGGTGAAGGGAACCCAGGAGTACATCAAGCACCCGATCCTGCGCCAGCTGGCGGAGAACGTCGCTCGTTCGAAGTACCACCAGCTCTTCTACGACCAGATGCTCGGCCCGTCGGTCGGTGCCGTTGTCAACGACGTCTCGGCCGACCTCGCCTCCGGGCGGATCAAGCCGGCGGATGCGGCGGCCGCCGTGCAGACGGGTTGGCAGCGCGCAACCGGCAAGTGAAGGCGCGACCCTCGCTGGCCGCGCAGCAAGGATGCGGCCTGTCTCCACCCCCATTGCCGAAAGTGCGAGCGTGATGACGACCGGTCTTTCCGAAACTGTCAGCCGTGCGGTCCTTCGCCCTTCGGCGTGGCTGCGCAGGCCTTCCGGGCGGGTGGGCGGAACGACGGCGGTGCTGCTGCTGTTCCTGCCGCCGGCGCTGTTGCTCTTCACCCTGTTCGTCGCACTGCCGATGGGGGAGGCCGCCTGGTACAGCTTCTTCAACTGGAACGGCTTCGGCACGCCGACGGAATTCGTGGGCTGGCGCAATTTCCGCCTGCTGTTCGAGAATCCGGCGTTCCGGATCGCGCTGACCAACAACGCCCTGATCATCGTGGCTTCGCTGGCCATCCAGCTGCCGCTGGCGCTGGGCATGGCGGTGCTGCTGGCCGAGCGGCTGCGCGGCACCAACACCTTCCGGCTGATCTTCTTCCTGCCCTACATCCTCGCCGAGATCGCGGCGGGCCTGATCTGGCGCTTCGTCTACGACGGCGACTATGGCTTTCTGGCCAAGATCTGGGAGGCCTTCGGCGCGACCGCGCCCTATGTGCTGGCCGACCCGGACATCGCGATGTACGCCATCCTGGTGGTGGTGATCTGGAAGTACTTCGGCTTCCACATGATCCTGTACATCGCCGGCCTGCAGCAGATCGACCGCAGCCTGTACGAGGCGGCGCGCATCGATGGCGCCTCGCGCTGGCAGATCTTCAGGCGCATCACCTTCCCCTTGCTCGGCTCGACGATCAGGCTGTCGGTGTTCTTCTGCATCCTCGGATCGATCCAGCTCTTCGACCTGATCATGCCGCTGACCAAGGGCGGCCCGTCGGACAGCACGCAGACGATGGTGACCTTCCTCTACAACTACGGCGTGACGCGGATGGAGATCGGATTCGGCAGCGCCGTGGGCGTGGTGCTCTTCCTGATCTGCGTGGTGTTCGCGTTCGGCTACAAGCGGATCCTGATGCGCAATGACTGACTCCGAATCACCCCGCGCCTCGTCGGCCTCGATGCCGTCCGTCTTGCGCTATGCGGTCCTGTTCCTGGTGGCGGGGCTGGTGCTGATTCCGCTGGTGGCGACCGCGCTGGGCGGCTTCAAGACGCTCGGCGACCTGCGCGTCAACCCGTTCGGCCTGCCGTCCCAATGGGAGTGGCGCAACTACTGGGGCATCCTCTCCGGCGGGCGCTACTGGCACCTGATGTGGAACTCGGGCGTGATCGCGGTCCTGACGGTGGTGCTGACCGTCGCGGTCTCGGCGATGGCGGCCTTCGTGTTCGTGCACGTGCGCTTCTTCGGCTCCGACTTTCTCTTCAACTACCTGCTGCTCGGCCTGATGTTCCCGGCCGCCACCGCGATCCTGCCGCTGTTCATCAAGATCCGCGATCTCGGCCTGCTCGACACCTACTGGGGCGTGGTGCTGCCGCAGGTGGCCTTCGGCCTGGCGACCAGCATCCTGCTGTTTCGCAACTACTTCAAGCAACTGCCTTCAGACCTGTTCGAAGCCGCGCTGATCGACGGCTGCGGCTACTTCAGGTTCTTCTGGCACATCATGCTGCCGCTGTCGCGGCCGATCCTGGCGACCGTCGCGGTGATCGTGTTCGTGCACAGCTGGAATGCCTACCTCCTGCCGCTCGTCGTGTTCAACCGCGACACGCTCTACACCTGGCCGCTCGGGATCATGGCCTATCAAGGCGAGTTCTCGACCGACTGGCACCTGGTGCTGGCGTTCATCACGCTGACGATCCTGCCCGCGGTCGTCATGTTCTTCGCGGCGCAGAAGCACATCGTGGCCGGCCTGACCTCGGGCTCGGTCAAGGGATGACAGACAGTCGCCGACGCCTTCGTCGGCGCGTGAATTGAAAGGCTCCAACGTGGCTTCGGTCAGCATTCAAGGCGTTCAGAAAAGCTACGGCGCGGTGCCCATCATCCGCGGCGTCGACGTCGAAATCCAGGATGGCGAGTTCGTGATCCTGGTCGGCCCGTCCGGCTGCGGCAAGTCGACGCTGCTGCGCATGATCGCCGGTCTGGAAGATATCAGCGCCGGCGAGATCCGCATCGGCGCGCGGGTGGTCAACCACGTGGAGCCCAAGGCGCGCGACATCGCGATGGTGTTCCAGAACTACGCGCTCTATCCGCACATGACGGTCGAGGAGAACATGGCCTTCTCGCTCAGGATGAAGGGCGTGCAGGACTCGGAGATCCGGCCCAGGGTCGAGCGTGCCGCGCGCATCCTCGACCTCGAGCCGGTGCTCGGGCGCCTGCCCAGGCAGCTCTCCGGCGGCCAGCGCCAGCGCGTGGCGATGGGCCGGGCGATCGTTCGCGACCCCAAGGTGTTCCTGTTCGACGAGCCGCTGTCCAACCTCGATGCCAAGCTGCGCGTCCAGATGCGCACCGAGATCAAGGCGCTGCATCAGCGGCTGGGCACCACCATCGTCTACGTGACCCATGACCAGGTCGAGGCGATGACGATGGCCGACAGGATCGTCGTGCTGCACGACGGCGTGGTCGAGCAGATCGGCGAACCGCTCGATCTCTACGACCGCCCGGCCAACCTGTTTGTCGCCGGCTTCATCGGCAGCCCGGCGATGAATGTGATCCAGGGACGCCTGCAGGACGACCACTTCCTGGTGGACGGCGGGCCGATGCTGCCCTTCGCCGGCGCGCCGACCCGCGCGCAGGGGCCGGCGGCGGTCTACGGCATACGGCCGGAGCACTTCTCGCTCGACGACGGTGGTTTCGCGGCGACGGTGGAGGTGGTCGAGCCCACCGGATCGGAGACCCAGGTGGTGGCGAGCGTGGGCGGGCAGCGGATCACGGCGGTGTTCCGCGAGCGCGTGCGCGCGCGTGCGGGCGAGCTCATCCGCATCGCCGTGCAACCCGAACGCGCGCATCTGTTCGATGCGGCGAGCGGCCAACGAATCAACTGAACAAGGAGCTCATCCGTGAACAAGGTCGGTATCGGCATCATCGGTTGCGGGAACATCAGCGAGGCCTATCTGAAGGCCGCGACGGGCTTCCCCATCCTCGACATCCGCGGCGTCGCCGATTTGAAGCCCGAGGCCGCGCGCGCCCGGGCGGCCCAGTTCGGGCTCAAGGCCTGCTCGGTCGACGAACTGATGCGCGACCCGGAGATCGAGATCATCGTCAACCTGACGATCCCGGCCGCGCATGTCGAGGTCGGCCTGATGGCGCTGCGCAGCGGCAAGCACGTGCACTCCGAGAAGCCGCTGGCGCTGACGACGGTCCAGGCGCTGACGCTGCTCGAAGCCGCCGACCAGCGCGGCCTGCGCGTCGGCTGCGCGCCCGACACCTTCCTGGGCGGCTCGCATCAGACCTGTCGCAAGCTGGTGGACGAAGGCGTGATCGGCCGGCCGGTCGCCGGCAGCGCGTTCTTCATGTGCCCCGGCCATGAGCGCTGGCATCCGAATCCGGCTTTCTACTATGCCGAGGGCGGGGGCCCGATGCTGGACATGGGGCCCTACTACATCACCGCGCTGGTCAACCTGATCGGGCCGGTCGCGCGCGTATCGGGCGCCGCGACGCGATCGCGCAGCGAACGGCTGATCACCAGCGAGCCGCTCAACGGCACTCCGATCGCGGTCGAGGTGGCCACCCATGTCGCGGGCACGCTGGAGTTCGCCTCGGGCGCGGTGGTGTCGATCGTCATGAGCTTCGACGTTCCCAGGCATCGCCATTCGCCCATCGAGCTGTACGGCACCGAGGCCAGCATGATCGTGCCCGACCCGAACAGGTTCGGCGGCACCATCGAGGTCGCCGGGGCCGGCCAGGACTGGATCGAACGGCCCACCGAGCATGCCTACGCAGACGGCAACTTCCGCAGCATCGGCGTGGCCGACATGGCGCACGCGATTCGCGCCAACAGGCCGCACCGCGCCTCCGGCCAACTGGCGCTGCATGTGCTCGAGGTGATGGAGGCGTTCCAGACCTCCTCCGATCGCGGCCGCCACGTGACGATCAAAACCCGGCCCGAGCGGCCGCGGATGCTGCCGACCGCGCTGACGGCCGGCGCCCTCGACTGAACCGACACCGGAGTGATTGAAATGCGCGAAGCAATGATCGTGTGGGGCGGCTGGAGCGGGCACGAGCCCGAGCAGTGCGCGAAGATCGTCTCGGACATACTGGCCGGGCATGGCTTCAAGGTCCGTGTCGAGTCGTCGACCCGGGCCTTCGCCGATCCCGCGCTCGCCGGGCTGAGCCTGATCGTTCCGATCTTCACGATGTCGAAGATCGAGAAGGATGAACTCGCCAACCTGGGCAGCGCGGTGCGCGGCGGTGTCGGGCTCGCCGGCTTCCACGGCGGCATGTGCGATGCGTTCCGCGACGCGGTCGACTATCAGTTCATGACCGGCGGGCAATGGGTCGCCCACCCCGGCAACATCATCGATTTTCGTGTCGACATCGCGCGTCGCGACGATCCCGTGATGGAAGGCATCGACGACTTCGACTACCGCTCGGAGCAGTACTACATGCATGTCGACCCCTCGAACGAGGTGCTCGCGACGACGACCTTCGGCGGCGAACATGCGCCGTGGGTGGACGGCGTCGTGATGCCGGTCGTGTGGAAGCGCCGGCATGGCCTGGGCCGCGTGTTCTACAGCGCGCTGGGCCACGTCGCCAGGGAGTTCGAGGTACTGCCGATGCGCACGATCCTCGAACGCGGGATGCTGTGGGCCGCGCGCGAGGCCCAGGCCCGGTCGGCCTGATCGTCCGCCCCGATTCATCCACCAGCAGACACCAGCCATGCATCAACAACAACAACCCTCGGCCAGCACGACGACGTACGCCAGCCTGAAGGGCAAGCGGGTCTTCATCAGCGGAGGCGCCTCCGGCATCGGTGCCGCGCTGGTGGAAGCCTTCGTGCGGCAGGGCGCCCGTGTCGCCTTCGTCGACATCGAGGACGCGCTCTCCCATGCCCTGCGCGAAAGACTGGCGCCCGGCGCGGCCTGGGCGCCGCGCTTCGACCATGTGGACCTCAGGGACCTGCCTGCCCTGCAGCGGACCATCGCGTCGGTGCGGGCCGAATTCGGCGGCATCGATGTGCTGGTCAACAATGCCGCCAGCGACGACCGCCATTCGATCGGCGAGGTCACCCCCGCGTACTGGGACGAGCGCTTCGCGGTCAACCTGCGCCACTTCTTCTTCGCCGCGCAGGCCGTCGCGCCCGGGATGAAGGAGGCCGGCAGCGGCGTCATCCTGAACTTCGGCTCGGTGAGCTGGCACCTGGCGCTGCCGGATCTCGCGCTCTACCAGAGCGCCAAGGCGGGCATCGAGGGCCTGACCCGCGCATTGGCGCGCGACCTGGGCAAGTTCGGCATCCGCGTGAACACGGTCGTTCCGGGCGGTGTCAAGACGCCGCGCCAGGACGCGCTCTGGCACGATGAGGAGGAGACCGAACGCATGCTCGCGGGCCAATGCCTGAAGGAGCGCGTCATGCCCGCCGACGTGGCGAATCTGGTGCTGTTCCTGGCCTCGGACGACGCCCGCATGTGCACCGGCCACAACTACTTCGTCGATGCCGGCTGGCGGTAGCGCCCCGGCGGCAGCCTAGAGCGGCAGCGAAGCCTCGTGACGCTGCCAGAAGGCGTCGTCCGGCATCGGGCCCGCGCCCGCGGCGGCGTTGTCCGCCATGTGGCGGGGCTGGCTGGTGCCGGGGATGGTGCAGGTCACAGCCGGATGGCTCAGCACGAACTTGAGCAGCACCTGCGCCCAGCTCGTGCAGCCGATCTCGGCGGCCCAGGCGGGCAGGGGCTTGTCGCCCAGCCGGCGCAGCAGGCCGCCGCCGCCGAAGGGCATGTTGACGATGACGGCGACGCCGCGCTCGGCCGCCAGCGGCAGCAGGCGCTGCGCGGCTTCCTTCGCATCGATCGAGTAGTTGATCTGCAGGAAGTCGAGCTTCTCGGCGCGCAGCACCGCTTCGACCTCGGCGTAGGCGGAGGCGGTGTAGTGCGTGATGCCGATGTAGCGCACACGGCCCTTGTCCTTCCAGCCGCGCAGCGTCTGGATGTGCGTGCGCCAGTCGACCAGGTTGTGCACCTGCATCAGGTCCATGCGTTCGGTGCGCAGGCGCTGGAAGGACTGCTCCATCTGCGCGATGCCGGCGTCGCGGCCGCTGGTCCAGACCTTGGTGGCGAGGAAGGCGTTGCCGCGCTGTCCGGAGGCGGCCAGCAGCTCGCCGGTGACGGCTTCGGATCGGCCATACATCGGCGAGCTGTCGAGCATCCTGCCGCCGGCGGCGAACAGGGCGTCGAGCACGCCCGGCAGGCGCTGGTATTCGGCGCTGCCGGCGGCGACGTCGAAGCCGATCCAGGTGCCGCAGCCGATCACGGGCAGGGCTTCCTGGGTGGAGGGGATGGGACGTGTGTTCATCTTCGTGGCGGGCTGGGCTGGGCGTTGACCGAGGGCGGGCAAGGGCAGGGCGGCGGAAAGCGACAGCGCGGCGCCCAGGCGCAATAGCTGGCCGCGGGTAAGCGATGCCACTGCGTTCACGGGGGTCTGGGCGACGGCGAGCATCAGGTGCCCGATCGATTCGGCGGCCGGCTTGAGCTTGGAGTACTCCCCGCGCATTTATCCCATAGATGGTATCGACCGGACAGGTTTTTCTTTTTCATTTCTCTCGGATGGCAAAGTCCTGACAAGAGGCGAAGAATACTGTATAAAAATACAGTTACTCGATGATCATGGGCCTGCCTTCCTTCGACTCCTTCTCCTCCTCCGCGCGCCACAAGCTCTGGCACGCGGACGAGCTGGGCCTGGCCGATTCGCAGGTCATCGGTACCGGCCACGAGGCGCTCGATGCGCAGTTGCCCGGCGGCGGCTGGCCGGTCGGGGCCATGACCGAGCTGCTGCAAGCCAGCCCCGATGCGCCTTCGTGGCAACTGCTGCTGCCGGCATTGGCGCGGGCGGTGCGGGGCGGCCCCGGCCCGGTCGTGCTGATCGGCGCGCCGCATGAGCCTTTCGGCCCCTCGCTGGAGGCGCGCGGCCTGCCGGTCGAGGCCTTGCTGTGGGTTCGCAGCGACGCGCCGGCCGCCCGTCTCTGGGCCTGCGAGCAGGCATTGCGCTGCGCCGAGGTCGCCGCCGTGCTGGCCTGGCTGCCGCAGGCGCGCGTCGGCGAACTGCGGCGCCTGCAGCTTGCGGCGGCGCAGCACGAGTCGCTGCTGTTCGTGTTCCGCCCCGAGAGCGCGGCCCAGGCCACTTCGCCGGCACGGCTGCGCCTGCAGCTCTCCACCTGCGAGGAAGACCGCACGCAGATCGACGTGCGCATCCTCAAGCGCCGCGGCCCGCCGCTGGCATCGCCTCTGCAGCTGCCCGCGCGCAGCGAGCGCATGACGGCGCTGCTTGCCGCGAGCCAGCTGCGGCGCAAGCTGCGGCGGCAGCAGGAGGGCGAAGCGCAGGCCACGCCGCAAGGAAGCGGGAGCGCGACCGTGGTCCGCCTCGATCTCCACCAGGGAAAGCATCATGCAATGGATCGCGCTGCGCTGGCCGCCTGAAATGGCCTCCACGGACCCGATGCCCGCGATGCCTTCGCCGGAGGCGCTCGGCTGGTGGGCCCTGCAGTTCACCCCGCGCGTCGCCTGGGTCGACGATGAGGCACTGCTGCTCGAGGTGTCCGCCTGCGAGCGCTTGTGGGGTGGGCGCGCGGCCTTGATGCGCCAGATCGCATCCACGAACCCGGCGCCGGTGCGCGTGCAGCAGGCGCAGGGCGCGACCAGCCTCATCGCGCTCGCGCGGCTGCGCATGTTCGCGCGCGGCCAGCCGCCGCCGGCCGAGGTGCCGGCCGGCCTGCCGCTCGACACCCTGAGCGCCGCCGCCGGACACCTCGACGTGCTGGCACACCTGGGCTGCCGCACCTGGGGCGATGTGGCGGCACTGCCGCGCGGCGGGCTCACGCGCCGCTTCGGCAAGGAACTGCGCGAGGCCCTCGATGCGGCCTGGGGAACGCGGCCGGAAAGCCACCGCTGGCTCACGCTGCCCGATGCCTTCGAGCAGAAGCTCGAACTGCCCGCGCTGGCCGAGGGCGCGCCCGAACTCATGTGGTCGGCCAACCGCCTGCTCGCTTCGCTGCAGATCTGGCTGCGCGCGCGCCAGCGCGGTGCGGTGGCGCTCGAACTGCAATGGACGCTGGACCTGCGGCGCTTCAACGGCGTCGACCTGCCGCCGCACCAGCACATCACCGTGCGCACGGCACAGCCCACGCAGGACATGGCGCACCTGCGCCGGCTGATGGCCGAAAGACTGGCGCTCACCCGGCTCGCCGCCCCCGCGAGCTGGCTGCGCCTGCGCTCGCTTGAGACCACGCCCTGGGCCGGCGCGAGCACGAGTTTCCTGCCCGAGGACAACCGCAAGGGCGACAAGCTGCATGAGCTGGTCGAGCGGCTCAGCGCGCGGCTGGGCGCGCAGCAGGTGCTGGGCGCGGTCGCGCGGGCCGATCACCGGCCGGAGTGCCGCCAGACATGGCAGCCCGCGCTGCAGGGCGCACCCGGCCTGCGCCAGGGCCCGCAGGCGAAGGACGGCGTCTCGAACGCGGACGCCATCTACCCTTCATGGCTGCTGCGCGAGCCGCTGCCGCTGGACATGCAGGGCGAATACCCCTGCTACCAGGGGCCGCTGCGCAATCTCGTCGGCCCGCAGCGGCTGGAGACGGGATGGTGGCACGACGGCCGGCCTGCCGTGCGCGACTACTACATCGCCGAGAGCCCTCGCGCCGGCCTCGTGTGGATCTATCGCGAGCGGCCCTCGACCTGCTTCGCATCGGGCGAGGTGCGCTGGTACCTGCAGGGCCTCTATGCCTGAACTCAGCGACAAGCAACTGCGTGCGCGCGCGGCCAGGGTGCATGTGCTGCAGCCGGCGCCAAAGCCGGCGCACCGCCTGCCGGGCTATGCGGAACTGCACTGCATCTCGAACTTCAGCTTCCAGCGCGGCGCATCGAACCCCGAAGAACTCGTCACGCTCGCCTACGAGCTGGGCTATTCGGCGCTGGCGATCACCGACGAGTGCTCGGTCGCCGGCGTGGTGCGCGCGCACGTGGGGCTCAAGGAATACCTCGAACTCCTCGACGAGCAGGATCGCGAGAACCCCGACCAGCCGCCGCATCCGCGCAACCCGGGTTTCCGCGTCCTGTACGGCAGCGAGTTCCTGTTCGAGCGCTTCAGGCTGGTCGCGATCGCGCACGACCTCGAAGGCTGGGGCAACCTGTGCGAGTTCATCACCACGGCGCGCACGACGGCGCCCAAGGGCGACTACCACGTGAGCCTGGAAGACAGCGACATCGCATCGCTGCGCCATTGCGAGATCCTCCTGGCGCCGCGGCGCGAGCCGGGCGGGGCGCTCGACCTGCCGCTCCTGTGCGCCGACATCGGCATCGTCGCCGACCTGTTCGAGCAGAAGATCTGGCTGGTGGCCGAGCTGCCCAACGAGATCGACGACGATCTCTGGCTCGCCACGCTGTACGCGGCGAGCGAGCGCACCGGCGTGCCCCTGGTGGCCGCGGGCGACGTGCACATGCACGTGCGCTCGCGCAAGCCGCTGCAGGACGTGATCAGCGCCGTGCGCGAAGGCAAGGCCGTGACCGAATGCGGCTTCGCGCTGCAGCCCAACGCGGAGCGGCACCTGCGCTCGCGCAAGCGGCTGGCCGACATCTTCCCCCGCGCGCTGCTGGCGAACACGCTCGACATCATGCGGCGCTGCGCCTTCGATCTCGACGAGATCCGCAAGCACTACCAGTACCCGCTGGAGAACGTCGGGGGCGGCGAGACGCCGGCCCAGACCCTGGTGCGCAAGACCTGGGAAGGCGCGCGCAGGAGGTACCCGCACGGCGTTCCCGAGAAGGTGCGCGCGCAGCTCGAGCGCGAGCTGGGGCTGATCGTCGAACTCCACTACGAGATGTTCTTCCTCACGGTCGAGGACATCGTGCGCTTCGCCAACGAGAAGCACATCCTCTGCCAGGGCCGCGGCTCGTCGGCGAACTCGGCGGTCTGCTTCTGCCTCGGCATCACCGCGATCGACCCGGACACGGGCAACCTGCTGTTCGAGCGCTTCCTGAGCCGCGAACGCCACGAACCGCCCGACATCGACGTCGACTTCGAGCACCAGCGGCGCGAGGAGGTCATCCAGTACATCTACCAGAAGTACGGCCGCGAGCGCGCCGCCATCGCCGCCGTGGTCATCTGCTATCGCTCGCGCAGCGCGCTGCGCGATGTGGGCAAGGCGCTCGGCGTCGACGAGCGCCTGGTCGACGAGTTCGCGAAAGACCACTACTGGTTCGACGACGCCGTGCTCGACCATCGAATGGAAGAGGCAATGGCGCGCGCGGGCGTTCGCGAAGACATGCTCAAGCTGCACCAGTGGATCGAACTCACGCAGCAGCTCAAGGGCTTTCCGCGCCACCTGAGCCAGCACGTCGGCGGCTTCGTGCTCACGCAGAGCAGGCTCACGCGCCTGGTGCCGGTCGAGAACGCCTCCATGAAGGACCGCTCGGTCATCCAGTGGGAGAAGGACGATCTCGAAGCCATGGGCATGCTGAAGGTCGACGTGCTCGCGCTGGGCATGCTGAGCGCCATTCGCCGCGCGCTCGACTTCGTCAACGCCTGGCGCCGGAGCGCGCTGCAGATGCATGAGGTCCCGAACAACGACGAGGCGGTGTTCGACATGATCTGCAAGGCCGACACCGTCGGCGTGTTCCAGATCGAGAGCCGCGCGCAGATGTCGATGCTGCCGCGCCTGCGGCCGCGCTGCTACGAGGACCTGGTGATCGAGGTCGCCATCGTGCGGCCCGGCCCCATCCAGGGCGGCATGGTGCATCCGTACCTCCAGAACCGCGAGAAGCTGCGCAAGGGCGGAAAGATCCACTATCCCTATCCGGACCTCATCCCCGCGCTGGGGCGCACGCTCGGCGTCCCGATCTTCCAGGAGCAGGTGATGCAGATCTCGATGATCGCGGCCAAGTTCACACCCGACCAGGCGGACCGCCTGCGCCGCTCGATGGCGGCCTGGAAGCGCAAGGGCGGCGTCGACAAGTTCCACGAGCCACTGGTGGGCGGCATGGTGGACAACGGCTACGACCGCGCCTTCGCCGAGTCCATCTTCAAGCAGGTGCAGGGCTTCGGCGAATACGGCTTTCCCGAAAGCCATGCCGCGAGCTTCGCGCTGCTGGTCAGCGTGAGCAGCTGGCTCAAGCACTACGAGCCCGCATGCTTTCTGGCGGCGCTGCTGGACTCGCAGCCGATGGGTTTCTATTCGCCCTCCCAGCTGGTGCAGGACGCGCGGCGCCATGGCGTCGAAGTGCGCCCGGTCGACGTCACGATGAGCAGGCTGGACTGCACCCTGGAGGCCGCTTCTCCTTCCCCGCCCGGGCAAGGACCGGGATGGGGGCTCCCCGGCCAGCCCGCCGTGCGCCTGGGCCTGAAGCGCATCGGCGGGCTGAGCGAGGCCGGCGCAAGGAGGTTGCTCGACGCCCGCGCCCAGTCTCCCTTCGCCAGCACCGAAGACCTGGCCCTGCGCGCCGAACTCGACGCCAAGGACATGGCGGCCCTCGCCGCCGCCGATGCGCTGCTGACGCTGTCGGGCCATCGCCGCCAGCAGGTGTGGGATGCCACCGCGCAGCGTCGCGCGCCGGCCTTGCTCAAGGGCGTTCCCATCCATGAGCACGCGCTGCAATTGCCCGTCGCGCCCGAAGGCGAGGAGATCGTCGGCGACTATGCCTCGCTCGGCCTGACGCTGCGCCGCCATCCGCTGGCGCTGCTGCGTCCGCGCCTCGATCGCATGAAGCTCATGAGCGCGCAGCAGTTGCGCGCATTGCCGCATGGCCGGACCGCGCGTGCCTGCGGCATGGTCATGGGACGGCAGCGCCCGCAGACCGCCAACGGCACGATCTTCGTCACGCTGGAGGACGAGACCGGCAACGTCAACGTGATCGTCTGGAGCCACGTGGCCGAGGCCTGGCGCGAGCCGCTGCTGAAGTCGCACCTGCTGGCGGTGCAGGGCATCTGGCAGTGCGACGTCGACAGCGGCGGCGAGGTGCGCCACCTGGTGGCCACCGGCTTCAAGGACCTCACGCCGCTGCTCGGGCGGCTGGCGCAGAGCAGCAGGAGCCGGGACTTTCACTAGAGTCAAGGCCTGCGGCAATCGCCGGTAAGCTACGCCGCCCCACCATCCATTCCGCGATTCCCGGAACCCGGCGCCAGCCACCTCATGACAACCATCCAAGCCCGACGCAAGCTCATCGTGATCATCCTGCTGAGCGTCGCCATCGCGGGCGCGCTCCTTCGGTCCTTCACCGCCCCCAGGACGACGGCGCACGATGTCGGCACCCTGCTCATGCTCCTGTGGCTGCCGATCATCGGCAACATCATTTCGTGGCTGGTCTCGAAGCTGCGGCGTCCGGCGGCCGCCGGGTCCTCGGCACCATCGGGGTTCGGGGAAGGCCGCGCGTTCCAGCCCCATGCCCTCGTCGAACTCACGCTGCGCGCTCCCCAATTGCCCTCCGAGGACGTCCCGATTCCCGCAGGCGAGCAGCGCTGCCATCTCGTGGTGGACAACGAGGCCTTCTCGGCCCGATGGTTCGTGCGTCCGGACGAATCGATTCGCCGCGGAAAGCCGCAGCCGATCGAGGTCGAGTTCCTGGTGCCGGCCCTCGCATTGCGGCGATTCCAGGACCAGGCGGCGTTCAGGATTCTGGTCGGCGAATCCTTCGTCGGCGACGGCCGCGTGCTGCGGCTGCTAGGCGAGGCCTGAAGGCGCCTCGTCGGCGTCCACCGTCGGCAGGGCCATGCCGAGGCGGGTCATCCATTGCGCCAGCGCGCGCTCGTCCGGCGAACCGGCCTCATAGACGGCGCGCATGGCCGCGTGGGCTTCCGGGCGGTGCTGGTTGAGCTTGAGCTTGCATTGCAGCTGCGTCACCCGCAATTCGAAGCCGACGATGCCCAGCAGCATCTTGTGCTGAAACTCTTCGCCCAGCTCGCGCCACTGCTGCGCATAGGCCGGCTCGTGCTGGCCGATCAGGCGCTTGAGCAGCGCATCCTTCTCGGCGGGTGCATCGATGAGGCGTGCTTCCACGGTGCAATGCACGGCGAGGTAGTTCCAGGTCGGAACGCGCGCGAGGTCGGGGTAGACCGAGGGCGAGAGGTAGGCGTGCGGCCCGAGGAAGGTCACGATCGCCCGGGGCCGCGCCTGCAGGTGGCGCCAGTGCGGATTGGGCCTGGCGCAGTGGCCCAGCAGCCGCACATCGTCTTCCCCCTTGTCGTCGAGCACCAGCGGCAGGTGCGTGACGTAGGGCAGGCCCTCGTCATCGTTCGAGATCAGGCTGGCGAAAGGATGCGCGCGCATCAGCTCGGAGGCGATCGCGCGATCCTTGGCGTTGAACTGGGGGGGCATGTACATCGCGGGGGACTCCTCGGAAAGATCTTCGCGAATTGTCGGACATGCCGATCCCCGCCGGCGCGACTCGCCCTCAGAGCTTGCCGCGCATGGACTCGATGATGTCGATCGAGGTCTTCAGGCGCCGCGTGATTTCGGAGTGAAGCAGCGCCGGCCCCCGAAGCGCCTGCGAGTCGACGAACCACGCGATCCCCAAGACCACCAAGACTCCTCCTGCGAGGTACAAAAGCACGTCCAAACGCATTCCCGCAAAAATGGCGCGAGTCCGGCATCGGGAGCAGCTCGCGTGTGTTGTCGGCATCCTACAGGATGCATCGCATGAAGAAGCGCCGTCGCGGCGATCCGGGCGGCGCGTCACCAGATCTGGTTCTTCGAGTTTCCCTCTTCGCCAGGCGCCAGGAACTTCATGGTCATCGCCACGAGTTTCCGCCAGGGCTTGGCATTGGCCGCCTTGCGCGCGCCGTAGGCTTCACGCTCTTCTTCCAACGTCGCCCTCAGCATCGCGAGGTTCGGCGGGTTGTTCGTCCAGAGCCCCTCCACCACGAACTGCCCTGCATAGGCCGGGTCGGGATTCGGCGTCACCTTGATTCGAAGCACGCCGATGCTGCGCAGCAGGGCCGAGCGCGCGCTCGCGAGCTTCATGCCGTCGTCCAGCTCCTTGACGCGGCCGCTCAGCGCGAAGCGGATGGTGCGAACGGTGCTCACATGCTCGGCGACGTAGGCGGTGACCTCCATCAAGGCCAGCTTGCGCAAGGCCAGGTTGTGCCGCACCACGTGGTCGGTGGGCGTGAATTGCTGGAAGAGCACCGTCGTTCCGTCGCGTTGCAGGACGACAGGCAGGGCCGTGCCGATGTGGATCTCCCCGTCGTGGAGATACATAGGATCCGGGAATTGGTACGGGGAGGAACCGGGTCCGGTAATGCGAAGGCTTGAAGGGGTCATAGATCGGCGGGCAACCGTCGAATATATGCCCAGCGGCCACGGCCACCGCACCGGCGATCCCGTTCAGTTCATTCCGGGCGGCCGTAGTAGTGCAGGAACATGTCCACCGCTTCCGATATCTCGGCCTTGAACGCCGGCGATTCGGCCCGCAGCCGGCCGAGCAGCGTCGGCCAGAACACGTGGGCGCGCATCATCGAGGTCATCGCGTGGCCGATCTTCCCCGGATCCCCGCGCAGGCGCCCGTCGGCGCATGCCGCTTCCGCCCAGGCAGTGAAGCCGTATTCATTGCGCCAGTAGTCCTGCAGGATGGGTTCCACGCGTTCTGGATGACGGATGTGCTCGGCCATCACCGTGCGGACCAGGCGCAAGGTGTGCTCTTCGGCCACCAATTCGAGGGCCTCGCGCACGAACCGCAGGATCTGCGCCCGCAGCGAGGCGCGCGGCGAGTAGCGGATCGTGGCCGAGACGCTGATGCGCTGGCCCACTTCGCTGACCAGGGCCTTGAAGAGGTCCTCCTTGCTGGGGAAGTGGTTGTACAGCGTGCGCTTGGAGACCTGGGCGCGCGCGGCGATGGCATCCACGCTCGCGTTGTCGAAACCGGATTGCGCGAACTCGGCGATGGCCGCGTCGCGCAAGGCCCGCTGCTTTTCGGAGGAGACAGGCCGGCCCGGACGCCGCGCGGGCGCGACACCTTCCAGCGAAGGGATGGGTTGCTCAGACATCGTGCGATGTTAGTCGTGCGCGTCGCGGGTATTCCCGAGCCGCACCCGGATTGACCGGGCCGTGCCATGTGCCTTAAGCTAATTACTGCACCGAGTAGTGCATAAATGAGAGCGAATCAGGAGACAACCACGTGGACAAGACAATTCAGAAGCGAGCGGTGGTGGCTTGCGTTCTCGGCATCTGCTTCGAGGGCTTCGACTTCATCGTGTACAGCATGTTGTCCTTCGTGATCGCGAAGCTGTACTTTCCGACCGGCAGCGAGCTCACGTCGGTCCTTCTCGCGTTCGCCACCTTCGGCCTTGCGTACGTTGTCCGGCCGCTCAGCGGCATCTTCTGGGGCATCTACGCGGACAAGATGGGCCGGCGCAACGCGCTGGTCTGGATCTCCTGGATGATGGCCGGCGCGACGGCCATCATCGCCTTCGCCCCCACCTACGCATCGATCGGATTCTGGGCGCCGGCCCTGATCGTCCTGGCGCGGCTGCTGCAGGGTTTCTCCGCCGGCGGCGAGTTCGCCAGCGCGACGGCGATGCTGATCGAATACGCGCCGCCCCACAGGCGGGGTCTCTATGCAAGCTGGCAGATGGCCGCGCAGGTCGCGACGATCGGTGTCGCCGCGGGGCTGGTGCTGATCCTGACCAGCACGTTGTCGCACGGCGAGCTGGAATCGTGGGGATGGCGCATCCCCTTCGCCGTCGGCATCCTCATCGGCCCGATCGGCTACTACATGCGTTCGCGGCTGGCGGATTCGCCGGAGTTCACGCAATACATCCAGCGCGAGGGCGGGCCGGAGAGGACACCGCTGCGCGTCGTGCTGAAGAAGTTCCGGCGCGAGTCGCTCAGCGGCGCGGGCCTGGTGCTGATCGGTTCCGCTTCCTTCTACCTGATCCTGGTCTATCTGCCCTTGTATGCGGCGCGCGAGCTTCACGTGCCGATGAAGGACGCCCAGATCGCCACCATCATCTGCTGCGCGGTGCAGTTCTTCGTGTGCCTGGCGGCGGGCGCACTGTCCGACCGCTTCGGGCGGCGCGCCATTCTTCTGCCGGCCGCGATCCTGTACGTGCTGATCAGCTATCCGCTGTTCGCGCAGCTCATCGCACATCCCGCCTTCACCACGCTCCTCATCGCGCAGATGCCGATCAACATCCTCGTCGGACTGTTGAGCGGCGCCATGCCCGTCACGCTGGCGGAGCTCTATCCGACGCAGGTTCGCTCGAGCGGCGTCGGCCTCGTCTACAACATTGTCGGCGCGGTGTTCGGCGGCCTGGGGCCCTTGATCATCACCTGGCTGATCGCCTCCACCGGCGGCCGGGCGAGCCCGGCTTACTGGGCCATCGCCACCGGCGTGGTGGGCGTCGTCGCGATCCTGTCCCTGCGCAAGGGCAGGCGCGCCGCGGGCGATGCCGTGCGCGAGGCGCCCGCGGCGCCGGTCCATGTCTGATGGCATCCCATATCGACCCAAGGAAACCTGCATGAATGTCGCCAACCCCGCGGATTCACCGGTCATCACCGACGACCACCCGACCGGGGTGCTCGGATTTCGCTATCTGCTCGAGGGCACGCCGCTGACGCCCGAGAACTACATGCTGCAGATCACGGAGAACCTGGGTCATTTCCGGATGGTGACCCACCGGCACAACTTCGATCAGTTCCGCTATGTCATCCAGGGGCAGATGAACCTCGGCGACGGGCGGGTGCTGCGGGAGGGCGAACTCTGCTACTTTCCGGAGGGCACCTCCTACGGCCCGCAAGACGACCCCGCGGGCCCTGTGGCGCTCGTGCTGCAGTTCGGCGGCGCGAGCGGCTACGGCTACATGAGCCCGGAGCAATACCGCCAGGGCCGGGCGGAACTCAAGCAGGTCGGGCGCTTCGAGGGGCCGGTGTTCACCCGCGAGGCGGAGGACGGCCGCGTGTCGAGGAAGCTCAGCATCAACGCGATCTGGGAGCAGTCCATCGGGCAGCGCATGATGATTCCGGCGCCGCGCTACGACGACGTCATCATCATGAAGCCGAAGGCGTACCGCTGGACGCCGCTCGAGGGCCAGGCGGGTGTGTTGCGCAAGCTGCTGGGGTGCTTCACGGAACGCGGCACCATGGCCGAGGCCTTCCTGGTTCGCGCGGGTTCGACGCTGCGGGTGAAGCGCGCGGCGGCCATCCGCGTCTGTTTCGTGCTGTCGGGAAGCGGCCGCGTCGGCGGCGCGCCATGGGGGCGCCACTGTGCCGCCGACTTCGCGAGCGGCGAGGAGGGCGAGATCGTGGCCGAGAGCGATATGGAACTGCTGGCCTTCACGCTGCCGATGCTCTCCAGGGAATCGATGGAGCCGCAGCTTCCCAGCACGGAGCCCCTGCCGGGCAAGTCCGTGACGGTGGACGCGTGAAGACGAGGATGTTGGGGTGAACGAGAACGCTCAACTGGCCGGCAAGGTCTGCGTGATCACCGGCGGCGCGGGCAGCATCGGGCTGGCGACGGCGCGGCTCTTCGTGGCGCATGGCGCGCGGGTCGTGCTCGCCGACCTGGACGCCGGCGCGCTGTCGCGCGCGACAGCGGAACTGGGCGAAGCGGTGGCCGCGGCGATGGTGACCGATGTGTCCAGCAGCGAGCAGGTCCGCCGGCTTTTCGCGCACGCGGTCGAGCGCTTCGGCCCGGTCGACGTGATCTTCAGCAACGCGGGCAACATGGGCGTGATCCGCCCGCTGGCGGCGTTTCCCGAGGACGAGTTCGACCGCGTCATGGCGGTCCATGTGAAGGGCGCCTTCCTGTGCTGCAAGCACGGCATCGCGGCGATGAACGATGGCGGGAGCGTGATCATCACTTCCAGCATCGTCGGTGTGCGCGGCGACCCGGGCGCCTACGCCTACATCACCGCCAAGCACGCGCAGGTGGGCCTGATGCGTTCGGTCGCCAAGGAGGCGGCGGCGCGCAACATCCGCGTCAACACGATCCACCCCGGCCCCATCGCCAACGATTTCCAGCGCGAGGTCGAGTCGGAACTGAGCGTGGTGATGCAGCGCGATGCCGGTGCCTTTTTCGACCAGATGATTCCATTGCGGCGGCATGGAAAGCCGGAGGAAATCGCGCGCTCCGTGCTGTACCTCGCTTCGGCGCAGAGCAGCTTCGTGACGGGCAGCCTGCTGATGGTCGACGGCGGCATGAGCGCCTGAGAAGGCGCCGAATTCAGGAGGGGGAGGACGCGGTGCGCCTGCCGCGGCGTGGCGGCGCCGGCTGCCGCTCGGGCCGGACATCGGCTTCGAAGGCCGCCCGCACGGCGTCCAGGCTCAATTGCGCGACGAGCAGGGCTTCGGCGAGGTCGGGGGCCGGCGCTCCCGGGATGTTGGAGGATGGATGAAGCACCTTGGCGAGTCGCTCGCAGGCGGTGTCCCACATGAGCCGTGCGCGTTGCTGGGCTTCGGATTTGGACATCGACCTCGTCTGTCTTGGCTGGGCCCTGCGGGCGTAGGCTTCCACTGTAGGGCGAGAAGGCCACGGTCGCAAGCGCATGAACATGGGAGCGGCTCTTTCCTCGCTTCCCCCGCCGCCCGCGTCCGCCGCGCGCCGACCGCGCCTCAGGCACATTCCATGCGCGTGATCACCTGCCCGTTGCGGGCTCCGGTGTGCGCTCCGTGCCGCCAGGTGATCGCGCCGTTGACGATCACGGTGTCGATGCCTTCGGCCGGCCGCGTCGGCGTCTCGTAGCTGGCCGCGTCGCGCACGGTCGCGGCGTCGAAGACGACGAGATCGGCATGGTGGCCCGGCTTCAGCGTGCCGCGCCCGTCCAGGCCAAAGTTGCGTGCCGTAAGCCCAGTCATCTTCCAGACCGCGGTTTCCAGCGGAAAGAGGCCGATGTCGCGGCTGTAGTGCCCCAGCACGCGCGGGAAGGTGCCCCACAGGCGCGGATGCGGGCTCTCGCCGACCGGGATGCCGTCCGAGCCGATCATGGTCTCGTCGAAGGCGAGGATGCGCTGCACGTCGTTCTCGTCCATCAGGAAGTAGATCGCGCTGCCGGGCTGCAGCCGGCGGGCGGCTTCGTCCTTGGCCACGCCCCATTCCTTCGCGATGTCGTCCAGGTCGCGGCCCGCACATTCGGGGTGCGGCTGGCTGGCGGCGATCAGCACGCGGCCTTCGAGCATGCCGCGGTCGGTGCGGATCATGGTCGAGCCCGCCGTGTAGGGGTAGCAGTCGAGCGACACGCACTGGTGCTTCATCGTCTCCCGGATGAAGGGCAGGGTGACTTTCGAGCGGCCGAAGTTCGGCGTGTTCTGCACCTTGTGGTGCGACACCACCACCGGCACGCCGAGTTCGCGGCCGATGCGGAAGGTCTCTTCCAGCGACTCCATCACCTTGTCCGATTCGTCGCGCATGTGCGTGACGTAGAGCGCCTTGCGCGCGCTCAGCGGCCGGCAGACCTCGATGATCTCCTCGGTCGTCGCCTTGGCCGCGGGCGGGTAGAAGGTGCCGGTCGACAGCCCGATGGCGCCCGCCTGCATGGCTTCCTCGACCAGCCCCTGCATGGCGGCGATCTCTTCGGCATTGGCCGGGCGGTCGAGCGCCGACATGGTGACCGCGCGCAGCGTCGAGTGCCCGACCATCGCCGCGACGTTGACCGAGGACGGGGTGGCGCGCAGCGCGTCCAGGTAGGCCGCGAAGGTGGTGAAGCGGCCTTCGGCGGGCGAGTCGATCAGGCTCAGCGGCATGGGCAGATCCATGTCGGGCCGCAGCGGCGCGGCGCTGATGCCGCAGTTGCCGGCGACCACGGTCGTCACGCCCTGCGAGACCTTGAAGGGCATCGCCGCCTGCGACAGCACGGCCTGGTCGTCGTGCGTGTGCGAGTCGATGAAGCCGGGCGCGACGATGCGGCCCGTGGCGTCCAGCGTCTGCGCGGCGGTGCAGGCGCAGAGGTCGCCGATGGCGGCGATGCGGCCGGCCGTGATGCCGACATCGGCATCGAAGCGCGGCGCCCTGGTGCCGTCGATGACGGTGCCGCCGCGGATGAGCAGGTCGAAGTGGGAGGGTGTCGGCGACATCGGGATCCTTTGTTGCGGCTATCGAAAATGGCAGGCCACCCACTGGCCGCCGGGCGAGGCCGTGGGCCGCTCGGTCAGGGCCGGCGCCTGTTCCTTGCACACCGGCTGCGCGAGCGGACAGCGGGTGTGGAAGCGGCAGCCCGAGGGCGGGTTGGCGGGGCTGGGCGGGTCGCCCTGCAGCAGGATTCGCCGGGCGGGCGTGCGCGGGTTGGGCACCGGCACGGCCGACAGCAGGATCTCGGTGTAGGGATGGCGCGGCGCCGAGAACAGCGTGTCGCGGTCCGCGAGCTCGACGATGTGGCCGAGGTACATCACGGCCACGCGATGGCTGATGTGGCGCACCACGGCGAGATCGTGCGCGACGAAGAGGTAGGCGATGCCCAGCTCGGCCTGCAGGTCCATCAGCAGGTTGACCACCTGCGCCTGCACCGACACGTCGAGCGCCGACACCGGCTCGTCGCAGACGATGAGCTTGGGATTGAGCGCGAGCGCGCGCGCGATGCCCAGGCGCTGGCGCTGCCCGCCCGAGAACTCGTGCGGAAACTTCTTCGCCGCCTCGGGCCGCAGGCCGACCTTGGAGAAGAGCCACTGCACGCGCTCCTGGCGCTGGGCGGCCGAGCGCATGCCGAAGTTCCTCAGCGGCTCGGCCACGATCTCACCGGCCGACAGGCGCGGGTTGAGCGAGGCGTAAGGGTCCTGGAAGATGATCTGCAGATCGCGCCTGCGCAGGCGCATCTCGCCGGCCGAAAGGCCCACCAGCTCCTGGCCTTCGAGCTTGACCGAACCGGAGGTGGGCTCGACCAGGCGCATCACCGATTTCGCGGTGGTGGTCTTGCCGCAGCCCGATTCGCCCACGAGCGCCAGCGTCTCGCCGCGCGCGACCGTGAAGGAGACCCCGTCCACCGCCTGGATCGCGGGCCTGGGCTTCGACAGCCAGCGCCGCGGCGAGAGGTAGTGCTTCCTGAGCTTGTCGACCTGCAGGAGCATGTCGGGAACAGGGGCGGGAACGACGGCGTTCATGCGGCCACCTCCTCCGGCCATTGGACACGGCCTTCTTCGACGGCGAAGCAGGCCACGGCATGCCCGCCGGCTTCCTCGACAAGTGCCGGCATCGCGGCCACGCAGCGCGCGTTGGCATGCGGGCAGCGCGCGGCAAAGGCGCAGCCGCGGCCCAGCGTGTGCGGCGATGGCACCATGCCCGGGATTTCGGCCAGCCGCGTGCCGGTGGAATTCATCGAGGGCATGGAGGCCATCAGCGCGCGCGTGTAGGGGTGCAGCGGCCGGTCGAAGAGTTCGATCACGTCCGCCTCCTCGACCTTGCGCCCGGCGTACATCACGATCACGCGGTCGCAGCTTTCGGCCACCACGCCGAGGTCGTGGGTGATCATGACGACGCCCATGCCCAGTTCCTTCCGCAGGCGCTTGATGAGGTCGAGGATCTGCGCCTGGATCGTCACGTCCAGGGCCGTGGTGGGTTCGTCGGCGATCAGTACCTCGGGGTTGCAGGCCAGGGCCAGGGCGATCATCACGCGCTGGCGCATGCCGCCCGAGAGCTGGTGTGGGTATTCGTTGACGCGGCGCTCGGGCTCGGGGATCTGCACCACGCGCAGCATCTCCACCGCGCGCGCCAGGGCGTCGTCGCGCTTGAGCTTCTGGTGCAGCCGCACGGTCTCCGCGATCTGCCGGCCCACGGTCAGCACCGGGTTCAGCGAGGTCATCGGCTCCTGGAAGATCATCGAGATGCGGTTGCCCCGGATCTGTCGCATCTCGCGCTCGCTCAGCTGGAGCAGGTCGGTGCCGCGCAGGCTGATGCTGCCGCGCAGGCGCGCCGGCGGCGAGGGCACCAGCCGCAGGATGGACAGGGCAGTCACGCTCTTGCCGCAGCCGGATTCGCCGACCACGCCGAGGGTCTGGCCGGCGCGCACCGTCAGCGAAACGCCGTCGACCGATCGCACGGTTCCGGCCAGGGTGTCGAAGTGCGTGCGCAGCTCGCGCACTTCGAGCAGCGGCTCGCCGGTGGGGAGGGAAACGCGGGACATCTTCATTGCGCGCTCACAGCTGGCGGGCCAGGCGGGGGTCGAGCGCATCGCGCAGCCCGTCGCCCAGCAGGTTGATGGCCAGCACCGTCAGGGCCAGCAGGATGCCGGGGTACAGGATGATGTGGAAGGCCACGGCCACGAAGTTGCGGCCCTCGGCCATCATGTTGCCCCAGCTGGGCGTCTGCGCCGGCACGCCGACGCCGAGGAAGGACAGCACCGCTTCCGTGAGCACCGCGGAGGCGGCGACGAAGGTGGCCTGCACGACCAGCGGCGCCACGATGTTGGGCAGCACATGGCGCAGCAGGATCACCGGCAGCCGCGTGCCGACGGCGTGCGCCGCTTCGACGAAGAGCTGCTCGCGCAGGGTGAGCGCCAGCGATCGCACCAGCCGTGCCACGCGCGGAATCTCGGGGATGGTGATGGCGACGATGACGGTCGTCAGGCTGGCCTGCGTCACCGCCATCAGCGCGATGGCGAGCAGGATGCCGGGGATCGCCATGAGGCCGTCCATCATGCGCATCACCGGGGTGTCGGCCCAGCGCACGAAGCCCGCCACCAGGCCCAGCAGCACGCCGAGCACGGTGGCGAGCAGCGCGACCGACAGGCCGACCACCAGCGACACGCGGCCGCCCCACACGGCACGGCTGAACACATCGCGGCCGAGCGCGTCGGTGCCGAAGAAGTGTTCGGCCGACACGGGCTGCATGCGCGCGATCGGGTCGATGTCCTGCGGGTCCTGGGTGGCGACCCAGGGCGCGGCGATCGACAGCACGGCGATCGCGATCAGCAGCAGCGCGCCGATGATGAGCGTGGGGTGCTTGCGCACCCATCGCCAGCGCGGCGGCACGAAGGGCGCGTCGTCTGCGGGCGGCGCGTCGTTCAGAGGCAAGGTGGTGGACATGATCGTTCAGTCGCGCCAACAGAGTTAAGCATTCCGTCCCCGCGCCCGAGCGCCATTCCAGGAACACCGCGGAACCGGCTCCGCCGGTCCGCCGGTGTTGCCCCCTGCAAGGGGGAGGGCGAAGCGACACGAAGTGCGCGCAGCCTGGGGGTGAGTCATAGGTGTATTCGGGGGTCGAACAGGCGATAGCTCAGGTCGATGAGCAGGTTGATCAGCACATAGACGCCGGCGGAGATCAGCAGCACGCTCTGGATCACCGGGTAGTCGTGACGCTGCACGGAGTCGATGACCAGCCGGCCGACGCCGGGAATGGCAAACACCGTCTCCGTCACCACCACGCCGCCGATCAGCAGCGCGATGCCGACGCCCATCGTGGTCGCGATCGGGATCGCCGCATTGCGCAGCGCGTGCATCAATACCGGCAGCACGCCCAGGCCCTTGGCGCGCGCGGTGCGGATGTAATCCTCATGCAGCACCTCGAGCACGGTGGCGCGCGTCATTCGGGTGATCAGCGCGATGTAGACCAGCGCCAGGTTCACGCTGGGCAGCACCAGGCAGCGCAGCCAGCCCATGGGATCTTCCGCGAAGCGCACATAGCCCTGCACCGGGAACCACGGCAGCCGGATCGCGAAGCTGTAGATCAGCAGGTAGCCCACCAGGAACACCGGCACGGAAAAGGCCAGCACCGCGAAGAGCATCACCAGCCGGTCGATCCAGCTTCCCGCGCGGTGGGCGGCCAGGGTACCCAGCGGCACCGCCACCACCAGCGTGATCAGCATCGTGAACGCGGCGATCGACAGCGTCGGCTCCAGCCGTTGCGCGAGCAGCTGCGACACCGGCACTTGCGTGAAGATCGAGGTGCCGAGGTCGCCGGTGGCGAGCTTGCCGAGCCACAGCATGAACTGCTGCCACAGCGGCAGGTTCAGCCCCAGCGCCAGGCGCAGATTCGCGATGTCCTCGCCGGTGGCGAGGTCGCCCGCGATCAGCGCGGCCGGATCGCCGGGCGACAGGTGGATGAGCATGAACACCACCACGGCCACCACCGCCATGACCGGGAGCGTCGAGAGCAGGCGTCGAAGGATGTAGCCCATGAGCGTGACGTGTGCGTGCGTGGCTTACTTGTCGAGTGCCCAGAAGACCGGCATGCCGGCCCACAGCTTGTCCAGGCCCTTCAGGCTGGCGCGCGCGGCGAAGGCGGCCGAGTACTGGCCCGCATTCACGTAGGGCACGGCCTCGTAGGCGCGCTTCTGGAAGGCGTCGAGCAGTTCCTTGCGTCGGGCCGGCACGGTCTCGCGGATCCAGGCGGTGCGCAGTTCGTCCAGCGGCTTGTCGCAGGGCCAGCCCGGCAGCGAGTTGCCGCAGGCCGCGCTCAGGTAGGCATTGGTGATGGGCGAGTTCACGTCGAACTCGCCGGCCACCGTGACATACATGTTCCAGCCGCCGGCCTCGGGCGCATCCTTCTTCGCGCGGCGCGCGCCGATCGAGGCCCAGTCCATGTTCTGCATGTCGACGTTCATGCCGATGCTGCGCATGGTCTGCGCGGCCATGAGCGCCTCGGCGTTGAGGTAGGTGATGTCGCTGGGCACCAGCAGCACGACCTTCTCGCCCTTGTAGCCGGCGTCGGCCAGCATCTGTTTGGCCTTGGCCACGTCGGCCTTGCGGTAAGGTTCCGCGCCGGCGGCCGTCTCGTTGGGCCTGCCGCAGATGAAGTAGGTCGCGCAGTAAGTCACGCGCATGTCCAGCGGGTAGCCCATGGCGGCGGTGAAGCGATCCTGGCTCACGGCCTGCAGCAGCGCCTGCCGCACCTTCGGGTTGTTGAAGGGCGGGAACATCTGGTTGAGCACCAGGAAGCCCTGATAGGCGCCGCCCGAGCCGACCTTGATGTCGGGGTCGGTGCGCAGCGGTGTGATGTAGTCCGGCGGAACCTGCTCGACCAGGTCGACCTCGCCGCGCTTGAGCGCCGCGATGGCGCTGTTGGCATCGGGCAGGTAGAGCCACTCGACGCGGTCGAAGTGGCTCTTCTTGCTGCCCGCCAGGCCGCTCGGCGGTTCGCTGCGCGCCACGTAGTTGGGGTTGCGCACGAAGACGGCCTTGTTGCCCGGCACCCATTCGTCGCGCTTGAAGATGTAGGGGCCCGAGCCGAGCACCTCGGTCAGCGGCGAGGCCGTCGGCATCCTGGCCAGGCGCTCGGGCAGGATCACCGGCGGAAAGCCCGAGGGCTTGGCCAGCGCATCCAGCACCATGCCGAAGGGCTCGTTGAGGCTCAGGCTGAAGCTTCGCTCGTCGACGGCCTTCCATTCGGCGCCGGCCGCGGCCATGGCGCGGCCGAGGCTGTCGCGCGAGCCCCAGCGCTGCAGGGACGCGACGGCGTCGGCCGAGGTGACGGGCGTGCCGTCGGAGAACTTCAGGCCCGGGCGCAGCGTGAAGCTCCACTGCTTGCCGTCCTTGGAGGTGCTGTACTTCTCCACCATCTGGGGCTGGGGCTTGCCGTTGGCGTCCTGCGCGAACAGGGTGTCGTAGACCATGTAGCCGAAGTTGCGCGAGATGTAGGCGGTGGTGAAGGTCGGGTCCAGGATCTTCACGTCGGCATGCGCGACGACCTTCAAGGTCTTGGTCTGCGCCAGCGCCGGCAGGCCGAAGCCGCCGAGGCCGAGGGCCAGTGCATTGGCGCCAAGGGCGGCGAAGGCGGCAAGCGTGCGTCGTTTCATCGTCGGGTTCTCCGGTGAGGTAGCTTCAGGAAAGAGTCGTCGGGCGTTCAGGCGGCCACCGCATCCAGGGGCCACTTGGGGCGCCGTGCCTTGCGATAGGGCAGGGTGGAAAGATCCAGCGTCACGGCGCCGGGCGCGCCCGCGTAGATCACATGCCTGGCCACCTTCGAGAAAGAGGCCTGGAAGTGCTGCGAGGACTTCACCACGATGATCTTCTTCGCCGCCAGGTCGCAGCCCAGCTGCGTGAAGACGTCGGTGCCCATCGCCTGGTTGCGCAGCGTGATGAGCACGATCTCGATGCCCTCGGCTTCGAGCAGGGCGCAGTCGCCCAGCGGCACCGGCGTGTTGGCCAGCCCGGTCATCACCATGTCGGCATGCAGGGCCTTCACGGTGCACATCAGGTCCAGCGGCTGGCCCGAGAGCGGGCTGATCTTGCCGCCGATGCGCATGGCCAGCCGTGCCCCCGCACCCGCCTCGAAGGCGATGCGTACCGCGATCGGGTCCCACATCGGGCCGATGGCGGCGTTGCCGATGCCGCGCTCGATCATGCGGCGCAGGATGAAGGTGGAGTCGCCCGCGGCGCCGCCGCCGGGGTTGTCGGCGCCATCGGCCAGCACCACGGGGCCGCCGTCGAAGGCCAGGGCCTCGTCGAGCGCGGCGTCGATGCCGGGGTAGCGCACGGCGAGCCGCTCGCGCATGCCGATCAGCTCGTTGGCGAGCTGGCGCGCGAGCGCATTCGCCTTGGCCGGATCACCGTCGGTGTAGACCAGGAGCTTGGTGCCCATCTCGGGCACGTCGCCCCAGGAGAAGCCATGGGAGACAGAGATGGAGAGCACGCCGTCCTTGCCTTCGAGCGCCTGCAGGCGGTCGACGAAGCCGCGCGCCGGCTCGCGCGAGGTGTGCATGGTGACGATCATCTCGCAGTCGACCACCGCGGCCACGGGCCTGATCTTCTTCTCGACCATCGCGGCGCACAGGTCGACCAGTTCGATGCCGCGTTCCAGCACGTCGGTGTGCGGATATTCCTTGAAGGCGATCAGCAGGTCGGCATTGGCGACCATCTCCGGCGTGAGGTGGTTGTGCGGATCGAGCTCGGCACCGACGACCACATCGGGCCCGACGATGGCGCGCACGCGCTGGAGCAGATCGCCTTCGCAGTCGTCGTAGCCGTCGGCCACCATCGCGCCGTGCAGGCCGAGCACGACCATGTCCACCGGCAGCGCGGCGCGCAGGTCGGCCAGCAGCTCCTCGCGCAGGCTTTCGTAGGCATGGCGCGTGGTCGTGCCGCTGGGCTGCGCGCCGGCCACCATGCCCTCGACCAGATCCCAGCCGCGCTCCTTGCCGCGCAGGCGCGCGGCCCACAGCGGGCCGGAGAAGAAGGTCATCTGGTCGGGATGCTTGCCGGCGGGGAAATAGCCGCGGTCCCGGAAGGAGGCGAGCCCGGTGGGCATCGGGCCGAAGGTGTTGGTTTCGGTGGCGAGGGATCCGCTGAAGACACGCACGGTGAGGCGCTCCTGGATGAATGAGAGGTGGGAAGAGATTCAGTTCGATGCGGCGGCGGCGGCCTTGCGCAGTCGCGCCGGCCCCAGCATCGCGGCCGTGATGCCGAAGGAGGCCGGATGCGCCGGCACCGGCAGGCCGCGCGCGAGCGCGGCGCAGGTCTCGCCCATCGCGGCCGAGGTCTGGATGCCGTAGCCGCCCTGCGCCGCGATCCAGAAGAAGCCGGGCACGGCGTCGTCGAAGCCGCCGACCAGGTCGCCGTCGGCCACGAAGGAGCGCAGGCCGGCCCAGGTGCGCGTGGGCCGCCGGATGGCGAGCGTGGTCGCTTCCTCGATGCGGTGGATGGCGATGGCGATGTCCATCTCCTCGGGTTGCACGTCCTGCGGCTCGACCGGGTCGGCATTGGCCGGCGAGCCCAGGAGCATGCCAGCGTCGGGCTTGATGTACCAGTCCTCCTCGGCGCCGAAGGCCATGGGCCAGCCCGCGACCTCCATGCCGACGGGCGGCGCGAAGATGAAGGCGGAACGGCGGCGCGGCTCGATGCCGATCGGCCGCACGCCGGCGAGCCGCGCGACGGCATCGACCCAGGCGCCGGCGGCGTTGAGGACGACCCGGGCCTCGTACACGATGCCGCCCGCCTGCACGCGCCAGCGCTCGGCGATCCGTTCCATGGCCGTGACTTCGGCATCGCACACCAGCTTGCCGCCGGCCTGCCGCATGCCGCGCAGGTAGCCCTGGTGGATGGCATGCACGTCCATGTCGGCGGCATCGGGCTCGTACACGGCGCCGATCACCTGTTCCGGCCGCAGCACGGGGACGAGCGCGCGGGCTTCATCGCCGCTCAGCCGCCGGGCGTTCGGCGACATGGCGCGCAGCACCTCCCAGTGCTCTTCGAGCTGCTCGAGCTGGCCCGGGCCCGCGACCATCATCGCCCCGCGCGGCGTGAGCAGCGGATGCTCGCTGAAGCCCGCCGGCGGGTGCTGCAGGAAGGCGCGGCTGGCCATGGTGAGGGCGCGCACCTGCGTCGTGCCATAGCTTTCCATGAAGAGGGCGGCCGAGCGGCCGGTCGAGTGGTAGCCGGGCTGCGCCTCGCGTTCGAGCACGGTCACGCGGGCATGCGGCGCAAGCCAGTGGGCCACCGACGCGCCGGCGATGCCGCCGCCGATGACGAGGAAATCGGTCTGCGCCGGTGCGGAAGAAGAAGTTGTCGTGGGGCTCATCGGAAACGGTTGCTGCCTGCGCGTTCGTGGTGCGTTCGGGGTTGGGAGTGCGGCGCAGTTTAGATAGAAATTTGCGGATACGCAAAACTATCCGCCAGTTCTCCGGGTAAGTCCCACTCTGGGGCGTCGAAAGAATTTGCGTTCATGCAATTTGCGGATACGCAACTTCCGGGCCAGAATAGTTGTCGCCCAGCGACGGCCCGGCTTCCGCGGCTGGCAGAATCCGGCTCCATATCCAGGAGGACCGCAGGCTTGAAAGAACACCCCGGAACACGGCAAGAGACCGAGCCCACCACGCTCGACCGCGAGACCTTCGGCAAGCGCCTGCGCACGGCGCGCAAGGAGTTCGGGTGGACGCTGGCGCAGCTCGCGGAGCTGTCGGGTGTCTCGATCACCACCATCTCGCGCGCCGAGCGCGGCCAGCTCGCGCTGGGCTACGAGAATTTCGCGGCGCTCGGCCGTGCGCTGCAGATGGACATGAACGCGATGTTTGCCGGCGCGGGCGTCAAGCCGGCGCAGCTCGACGGGCCGGTGGTGACGCGCGCGGGCAAGGGCGTGGTGTATCGCGGGCTGTCGTTCGCTTACGAGTTTCTCGGCACGACCGTGGCGGGCAAGCAAATGAGCCCGGTGGTGGGCACGGTGCATGCGCGGCGCATCCACGGACCCGAGGATTTCTCGCGGCACGCGGGCGAGGAATTCGCCTATGTACTGTCAGGAGAGATCGATGTGCACTTCGAGAACGGCGATGTGGTGCGCCTCGCGCGTGGCGATTCGCTGTACTTCGACAGCCGCATCGGCCATGCCTACGTGAGCGTGAGCCGCCAGCTCGCGAAGATCGTGGGCGTGACCTCGACCGAGAGCAGCTTCATGCAGTCGGCGCGTGAAGGGGAGCGGCGAGGAGTCGCGCGGGCCTCGGCTGAGGTGCCGGCGCCCAGGCGGGCGGCGGTGCGGCGCGCGCGATAGGGATCGCGCTCATGCGCGAAGCCGGGCCTCGCATGTGCCAGGCTCGGCTTCTTTCGGGATGGGAAAGCGCGGATGGGTTCGCCACCCGCGCATCCATGCGACTACCGAGCCGTTGTCACGGCTTGGTGGCGGCCGCGACCGCAGCGGCCGCGTCGACGATGCCGCTGCCGCAACCCTCGCAGGCAGCCGGGACGGCGCTCGCCGAGGCTTGCAGCTTGGTCTTCACCTGGGCGGGCGTGAGCTTGAGGTTCTTCGACAGCATCAAGGCCGCGACGCCCGACACTTGGGCGGCTGCGATGGAGGTGCCTTCGAATGCGCCGTAGCCGGTCGAGGAGTACCTGGCGTCCAGCGTATACATTATGTCGAACGCGCCCCCGGTGTACATCGTGGCCCAGTTGCCGCCGGGCGCGGCGATCGCGACGTTTCCGCCATAGTTCGAGTAGGCGGTTCTTCCGCCGTTTGTAGTGACCGCTGCGACCGAGATCACGCCAGCGCAATTCGCGGGTGCGAAGTTGGCCACCGTTTCCTGGTTACCGGCGCTGGCGACCACCACCGTCTTGCGCAGGCCCGCGGCCTTGATCGCATCCTGCAGGCTCGTCGAGCACACGCCGGAGTGGCCGTTGTTCAGCGACATGCTGATCACGCGAGCGGGCTTGGCGTTCACCGGGACGCCGGCCACCTTGCCGCCGGAAGCCCAGGTGATGGCATCGGCCAGGTCCGAGGTATAGCCACCGCACTTGCCGAGCACGCGCACGGGCTGGATCTTGGCGTTGAAGGCCACGCCCGCCAAGCCGACGCTGTTGTTGCCCACGGCGGCAATGGCGCCGGCCATGCGCGTGCCGTGCGCGCAGTTGCGCTGCATACGGCCCGCGCTATTGACGCACTCGCCGAGGGCGAAGCCATCACCCGGATCCGTGGCATCGGCGTCCCAGCCGTCGCCGTCGTTGGCTGCGAAGGTGTCGCTGACGAAGTCATAGCCCGGAACCACATTGGCGTTCAGGTCTTCGTGCGCGGTATGGCCCGTGTCGAGCACGGCCACGACCACGCCGGAGCCGGTCGACACATCCCACGCGGCAGGCAGCTTGATCAGTTCGGATTTAGCACTGGTGTAGGGGAAGTAGGGGTCATTGGGCAGGAAGTCCTGCCGCACCACCATGCGGTCGGCCTCAGCGTAGGACACCCCGGAAACGCTGGAGGCAATGTCCTTCGCCAGGGCTTCGAACTCGGCGTCACGCAGGTAGCGGTCGAGCTTGAGCACGTTGGCCTGGGTGCTGGTCGCGCGCAGGAGGCTGAGCTGCACGTTGTGGCGCGTTGCCACTTCCTGGAGCGCCAGCAGGCGGGGTTGCGTCGTCGTCTTGCTCAGGTTGTCCAGCGTCGAGAGGTCGCTGAACTTGACGATGATCCGGTTGGTCTGTTCGTTCTCCTTGGCGTCCGCGATGGTGGGCACGGTCAGGAATTCGGTGCGCATGCCTGCAGCGGCAATGGTCGAGATGCCTGCGCAGCATGCGACCAGCACGCCCATGGTGAACGGAATCCGCTTGCCCGCCGCCAAGCGCCTCAGCGCACTTTTCTTGATCTGTTTCACTTTGCTTTTCCTAAGCCATTCCGGCCTTGTTGAGGGGACGTAATTACAGCGGCGCGCGGATGCAGACGGGCGAATTGGCGACGATAGTTCAGGATTGAGATCTCCTCGATCCGAGGCGCCGGTGTTCCTCGCGCCGGGGCGATGCGGATGCCCTGACGGTTGTACTCATGAAGCATTCGTCGCAGGTCGGGATGCGCGTTCGGTTCCGCTTTTCGCTACCCTTGCACCATGACAGCCGCATCTGCTTCCGTGCGCGCCGGCGCGGGCACGCCCATCGGGCCGCCGCCGCCCACGCCTGACGTACCCATCGAAGTTCCGCCGGGGCCGCCACCGGCCCCGTCGCCCGAGGTCGATCCGCCGCCGGCCGATCCGCCCTTCACGGAGCCCGGCGCGCCGCCGCCCGTGACCGAGCCGCCACCCGCCATCGGCGCGCTCGGGCGCGTGCATGCGCGGCGGCTGCGCGCGATGTATCGCTCGGCCGGCTGGCCTTGCTGCGATGGCATCGAGGTCGACCTGCTGGCGGCCGGGCTGCTGGAGCGCGTGCGTTCCGCGCAGGGGCACGAGACCTTGCGCGTGACGGATGCCGGCATCGCCCACATCGCCGGCACGCTCGTGGTCAACCGCGCCGCGATGTCGAAGCACGAAGCGCTGGTGGAGCAGGTCGCGCGCGAGATGACGCGCGCCGGTCGCATCGCGTGGCGCGGGCTGAGCCTGCGCGCGCGGTTGCCCGCCGCGAGCGAGGGTGACAAGGCCCGCTGGTGTGTGGCGCGGCCGGATGTCTTCTCGATCCGCAACACCAGCGTCGAGGCCTATGCGCAGCCGATCGTCCACGAGGTCAAGGTCAACCGCGCCGACCTCCTGAGCGATCTGCGCAAGCCCGACAAGCGCGCCGCCTACCTCGACCTGGGGGGCGAGTGCTGGTATGTGCTGGGGTGCGACGCAAAGGGCCGGCCCATCGGCGAGCCCGACGAGATCCCGCAGGAATGCGGCGTGCTGGTCGCGCGGGAAGGGAGGCTCGTGGTCGCGCGCGCGGCGGCGCATCGCGCGCTGCCACGCATGCCCTTCGCGGTGTGGCTCGCTCTGGCCAAGGCCCAGCCGGTGCCGGGCTTCGACCACGAATCGCAGGAGCTGTTGCCCGGCCTCGACGGTTGAGGGCGCCGGCCGCGCCGATCAGGCGGCGGCGTGCCCCTCGAGCGTCCATTGGCGCTGCAGCCGGTCCTCGCGCAGGTGGTCGCGCACGCCGGGTTCCTCCATGGCGATGAAGACCTCGCTGCTCACCTGCCCGAGGGTCTTCAGCTCGCCATACGCGGGCGAGCGTTGCCAAACCGCGAGGTCCGCGGCCGACGACCAATGGGTGATGAGCGAGTAGGTGGGGCCCGAGAGGGCGGGAAAGATCTCCAGCGGCCCGACGAACTGCCAGGGCTGATTCTCGAAGTTGCCCGTGAGTGTCTCGAAGGGCCGGGCGCCGGCGGCCGAGAGTTCCTTGAAGAAGGGTTGCAGCGACTGGCGCCGCTCGTCGTCCAGCGCGGCGGCCGTCGTCAGCCGGGTCTCGCACATCAGGCGGCTGCCGAGTGTCTCGCCCGGCGCGGGGCTGCGCCACTTGCGGATGTACACGGCGGTCCACCACTTCGCGTACGCCATCTTCTGGACGGCCTGGTGCTGTTGCGTGTGGAACCAGGCGTCCATCTGCGCGGCGCTCTCGAAGCGCACGCCGAAGTACAGCCAGCTCGAATCGAGGATCGGCCCGCCGTAGACGGACACGAAGCCCGGCTGGCTCGCGCCGACGGGAACCATCTTGGCCTGCATGGACAGGAAGTCGGTTTCCTTGCCTGGAATGATCTTGAATCCGGCTTCCATCACGGTGAGGGTGCTTGCGGCTTTCTCGGGGGTCATGGCTCTTCTCCTGCGGGTGCATCGGGGTCCGTCGACGGCCGCTGGGGGCCGGATCGGCGGTGGCTGTGGAGCGCCGGGTCGTGGTCCGGCTGCTCCGTGGGCCATCGTGCGCGGCAAGTCCGGTGGGAGAAAGGACGATTCGCGAACGGCTGTCCGTTTCGCGAAGCCGCATGCCGGGGAGGGCGCAGGCGGCCCTAGTGTTGCCGGCCGCGGCGCAAGGTCATGACTGGCGTTTCGCCGAACGCGGCCTTGTAGGCGGCGCTGAAGCGGCCGACGTGCGTGAAGCCGATCCCCAGCGCCACGTCGGTCACCGACTGCGCCTGCGTGCCGGTGTTCAGCGCGCGGTGCGCGGCCTCGAGTCGCAGGGTGCGCAGGAAGGCCGAGGGCGTGGTGTCTCTCGACCGGCGGAATCCGAGCTGGAGGCTGCGCACGCTCACGCCCAACGCGCGCGCGACTTCGGTCACGGTGATGCCCGATGCCGCGCGCTCGCGAAAGATCTCTTCGGCCGCGAGCACCAGCCGGGGTGCCGCCGCGTCCACCGGCCGCGACAGCTCGGCCGAGAAATTGTGCGGATGCCCATGCAGGATCAGCGACAGCAGGAATTCGTCGAGCGAGTCGCACGCGCCGCGCGGGATCGCGGCGCCGGTGGCACCGAGGGTGGAAACCATGCGCATCGCCTCCTGCCAGACTTTCTCGAAGGACGCATCGAAAGGCTGCAGCCGGAACTGGATCGACCGCTCCAGGGGGTGCCCGAGCCACCGCGCGCACATGCGTTCGAGGCGTTCGATCTCCACGCGCAGGGAGGTCTGCGCGAATGCCCGGTCGAAATTCAGCACCGTGTCGCGGCCCGGCGAGAGCGGCATCGTCTGGCCCGCGCGCCAGGCGCAGGCACGATGGCCTTGCTCCACCCTGGCCGCGCCGGCACTGGCGGACATCATGAGAAGGAGGTCGGGAAAATGCCCCGCGTCGATCGTGACGGGTGTCGAGTAGCGCAGGTACACGATGGGCTGGCCGCCGATGCGGTTCACGGCGAGTTCGGCGTCGACGTTGCGCACCATGCCCTGGGGCATCACGCGATGCGGGCAGTAGACGCGCTCGACCGCGGCGATGGCCTCGTCGATATCGCGGGTTCGCACGATGTCCGTTTGCATGCGGACATCTTGGCACGCGCGCCGGATGGGGCGCAAGCGCGCGCGCCTACCAGGGCCAGGAAAGCCGCGTCCCCACGCCTTCGGCCGCCGCTCGGCGCGCGATCTCCCGCGCGGTGCTCAGGTCCTGCAGCGCCAGGCCCGTCATGTCGAAGACCGTGATGTCGTCGGCGCCGCGCACGAAGTCCGCGCTCGTGGCCAGCAATTCGCCGATCTCGGTGCACGGCAGTTCCGCCTCGCCCCACTGCAGTTCGCCGATGCTGCGCGACTGGGCTCGGTCGTCCACGAACAGGCGGGCGCGCTCGAACAGCGTGTCGGGCAGTTCGCGCTTGCCCTTGGTGTCGGTTCCCACGCTGTTGATGTGTGTGCCCGGCCGGACGGCCGAAGCGGAGAACAGCGGGCCCTGGCCCGGCGTGGCGGTGATCACGACGTCGCTGTCGGCCACGGTGGCGTCGGCGTCCGTCGCATGGCTCAGATCGCAGCGGCCCTTGAAGAGGGATTCGAACTCCGCGCTCGGGCGGCCGGTCGAGGTGAGATAGCGCACCCGGCGCAGCCCCGGTCGCACCTTGAGAGCGAATTCCAGCTGGATGCGCGCCTGCACGCCGCCGCCGAACACGCAAAGCCGCGTGCTGTCCGCGCGAGCGAGGAGGTCCAGGCCCCAGCCACCGGCCGCGCCGGTGCGCATGGTAGTGACCGCGTTGCCGTCGAGGATGCAGGTGGGGCGCCCGGTGGCCGGGTCGATCAGCACGATGGTCGCCTGGTGCGGTTCGGCGCCGATGGCGCGATTGGTCGGCCAGAAGCCCGCCGCCTTGAAGCCCAGCAGCGCCTGCGAGGCGACATCGCCGGCCTTGATGCCGAACACGCCGCCCGTGGCCAGGCGTTCGCGCACGACGGGAAAGACGCGGCCCCGCGCCTCGCTGTGCAGCACGAAGGCCTCGCGCACGGCGGCCATGGCCATGTCGGGGTCCAGCAGCTTCGCGACCTGGGAACCGTCGAGCAGCAGCAATTCGTCCTTGTTCGTCATGATCGAATTCTGCCCGAGCGCGTCATGGGTGGCGTGCGCGTTCGGGGGGCAATCGACGCGAGGTGCGCCCGAGCCTGGGCGCCGTCCATGTGCGGAGCGGCAACTCGATCTACTTCGACGACACGGCGCGGAAGATCGGACCCGAGCGTGGAGGCCGTGCGCGCGCAGTTGACGCACGAGCCGATCGGCATCTTCCACCTGATCCATCGCGACAGGCCTTATGAGGTCGAGCTGAAGGACTACGAGTTCTCGCGCGCCACCGTGGAAGATCACTGGACTGCCGGCGCGAGCGCCATGGGCATCACGCTGAGCCATCCGCAAGCCCCTCGCAGCGATGCGCGGCCCGACGGCGTCACCACGTTCGACCTCGGCGATGCCGAAGCCATCAAGGTCAAACGGCCAATCACACAGGAAGACCCTCGATGAACATTGCAGACGTCAAGCGCACGGCCTTCGCCATGCCCCTCACCAGCCCGGCCTTTCCGCCCGGACCGTACCGCTTCCTGCAGCGCGAATTCGTGGTCGTCACCTACCGCACCGACATGGACGCCCTGCGCGCGGTCGTGCCCGAACCGCTGGAAGTCATCGAGCCGCTGGTCAAGTATGAGTTCATCCGCATGCCGGACTCCACCGGCTTCGGCGACTACACCGAGTCGGGCCAGGTGATCCCCGTGCAATTGCGCACGGCCAGGGGCTTGGAGAAGGGCGCCTATGTGCACGCGATGTACCTCAACGACCATCCGCCCATCGCGGGCGGCCGCGAGCTGTGGGGCTTTCCGAAGAAGCTGGCCATGCCGGTCCTCGACTACGAGACCGACGTGGTGGTCGGCACCCTCGACTACGGGAAGATCTGCGTGGCCAAGGCCACGATGGGCTTCAAGCACCGCACGCTGGCGCATGAACCCATCCTGGCGGGCATCGCGCAGCCGAACTTCCTGCTCAAGATCATTCCGCACGTCGACGGCACGGCGCGCATCTGCGAACTGGTGCGCTACCACATGGTCGACGTCACCCTGCATGGCGCCTGGACCGGGCCGGCCTCGCTCGAACTGCATCCGCATGCGCTGGCGCCGGTGGCGGACCTGCCGGTGCTGAAGGTCGAATCGGCGGTGCACTACATCGCCGACATGACACTGGCCCTGGGGACGGTCGAATACGACTATTTGTCGTGAACGCCTTGTAAGTTAAGGAACATTTGTAAGCGCCTGGGAGTCAGACGCGCATGGGCCGGACATGGGACCGGCCGCGAGGAGCCGACCATGGCCAAACGTGTGTTGTTCGTCTACCAGGGCTACCACTTCCAGTGCAGCGCGGAGCGCGAGGGCCCCGGGCGCTACCGGCCGGTTCTCCTGCGCAAGCTGCCATGGCCCAGCGAGGAGCTGAGACCCCTCCTGAGCGACGCCGACACCTGCCGAACCGAAGCCGAGGCGTTGCGGCATGCCGAAGCGCAAGCCATGAGATGGGTCGACGCCCGGGCGACCCACGCGGTCCTGGGCTGAATCGAAGCTCGCTTCCCGCGTGTTCCTCCTCGGTCGATTGGCGACGTTGTCCGGCGTCACTCCGCCGAAATCCGGCGACAGTGATTCAAGTCAGCAAAAGGAGAAAGCCATGTCAGACGATCTCAGCAGCCCGAGCGAGCCGGAGCGCCCGCGGCCCGGCATCGGCGCGCAGGACGAGGCCCGCCACGCGGCGGATGCCGGCACCGTCGCGCTCCAGTACCAGGGCTGGAAGTTTCTCTGCAGCGCGCAGCGGGAAGGGCCGGGCGTCTTCAAGCCGGTGGTTTCCTATCGCATGCAGCCGACCGGCGAAGAGAAGTTCCTGCAGCAGGATTCCGAGCCCTACGGCACCGAGGCCGAGGCGCTTCGGCATGCCGAGCAGCAGGCGATCCGTTGGGTGCACGATCGCAGCGGGGACGGCCAGGGCCAGCAGTAGGGCGAGTAGGGCGCCTGCCCCTCAGGCGCGCGCCAGCCTGTAGAGGCCCACGTCGACCCGGCCGGCGCGGAAACCCGCCTCGCAGTAGCACAGGTAGTATTCCCAGAGGCGCCTGAACGAGGCGTCGAAGCCGAGGGCCTCGATGCGGGGCCACGCGCGCAGGAAGCGGCGCCGCCACTCGGCGAGCGTGGTGGCATAGCTCTCGCCGAAGGATTCGCACTTCTCGATCGTGAAACCGGCGCGCAGTGCCTGCTCGAACATCGCCGCCGACGACGGCAGCATGCCGCCCGGAAAGATGTAGCGCTGGATGAAATCGGCATTGCGCCGGTAATGGTCGAATTGCGCGTCCGCGATCGTGATGACCTGCAGCACCGCGACGCCCTCGGGCTTGAGCCGCTGGCGCAGCGTCTCGAAATACACCGGCCAGTAGCGCTCGCCCACGGCTTCGAGCATCTCGATGGAGACGATGCGGTCGTACTGCCCCTGCACGTCGCGGTAGTCCTGCAGCCGCAGATCGACCCGCGCTTCCAGCCCCTGCCCGGTGGCGCGCCCCTGGGCATGCGCGAGCTGCTGCGTCGACAAGGTGAGGCCCGTGACGCGCGCGCGGTGGCGCCCCGCCAGCGCCAGCGCGAGCGCGCCCCAGCCGCAGCCGATCTCCAGCACCGAGGCGTCGTCCTCGGGTTCGAGCAGCGCGATGATGCGTTCCAGCTTCGCTGCCTGGGCTTCTTCGAGCGATTCGTCGCCCGCGGCATAGAGCGCGCTCGAATAGATCAGCTCTGGGTCCAGCCACTGGGCGTAGAAGTCGTTGCCCAGGTCGTAGTGGAAGGCGATGTTCTGCCGGCTCCCCCTGCGCGTGTTGGCATGCGCGAGGTGAGAGAGGCGGCCCATCCAGCGTGCCGGCCGCGAGGCATCGAGCGCGCGGCTCCAGCCCGCTTCGTTGCGGATGCCGAACTCCAGCAGGGCCGCGAGGTCCGGGCTCGACCAGTCGCCATCGCGGTAGGACTCGGCCAGCCCGAGGTCGCCCTGGAGCAGCAGCCGCGCCAGCGGGCGCCAGCGATGCAGCCGGATGGCGGCATGCGGCCCGGCGACCGCGCCCCGCGCCTCGGCGCGGCCGCCGCCCGGCAGGTCGAGCACCAGGCTGCCGCAGTTCACGCCGCGCAGGAGCCGCGTGAGCAGGCGGCGCAGCGGCCAGCCCGCGCAGGCCGACAGCATGGCGGCCAAACCGCCGCGCGGGCGAAGATCCTGGAGGTCGTCCGAGGGAGAGGAGGAAGTGCTCATGGGTTCCTGGATTTGATGAAGGTCACCGCCCGGGACGGCGCCGGCGGGCGCGAATGCAGGCTCACGCCCTTGATCCACAGGCGCAGGGCCTCCCAGTGGATCGCGGCGACGACCTTCAGCGTGAGAAGCGGATGCGAGACGAACACCAGCGCCAGCGCCGAATCGCGCAGTGCATGGCGACGCGCGTCGAAGCGCGCCGTCAGCACGGCGCCCTGCGCGTCTTCGGCGCTGATGCCGATGGCGAGCCCCGGGCGCCGCGCGCTCGGCGGCTCGACGCGAAACCGGTATTGCATCGCCAGGCCCAGGAAGGGCGAGACGTGCAGTTCCTTGGGGCATGCCTGCGTGATGCGTTCGCTCTCGCGCTGGGACGCATCCACCTCGATCAGGTAGCTGTGCCGCTCGCCGAAGGTGTTGTTCACCTCGTAGAGCACGGCCTGCAAGGCGCCGGCCGGGTGGTGGCAGAAGTACACGCTCAGCGGATTGAAGGCATAGCCGAGGATGCGCGGCATGCTGAGCAGGCGGATCGCCCCGCCTGTGGCGAGCCCGGCCGCGCGCAACTGCTGATCCACATAGGTGCGCAGGCCGCGGCCGTCGCCCGCGCCGTAGTCGCGTTCGTGAAGACTGAAGAGATTGAAGCGATTGAGCGAGAACAAGCGCAGCCGGCCGGCAAGCTCGGGCAGTTCGTCCAGGTCGATCAGCAGCGAGAACACGCGGTAGCGCAGGCGGTGGCGCGCGGGCCGCAGCCGCTGGTGCGTCACGCTGCCGGCGTAGAGGGCGGACGGGCCGCTCACGAAGGCACCGCCACCCTGGGGCGCAGACGGATGCGCGAGGACTCGTTGGCCACCGACCATGGCCGGGGCACCCCGCCGAGCGCTTCGGCGACGGCCAGGCCGGCCTGCAGCCCGTCCTCATGGAAGCCCGAGCCGAAATAGGCGCCGCAGAACCAGGTGCGGCGCTGTCCCTGCAGCGACCAGAGTTCGTCCTGCGCGCGGATCGCGGCGGCGTCGAAGACCGGATGCTCGTAGTCCTGCGCGTGGATCAGGTGCCCGGCGCGCGGCTCGCGCATCGGGTTCAGGGTCAGGAACAGCGGCGTGTCCTCCGGGGTGCCCTGGAGGCGGTTCATCCAGTAGGTCACGCACAAGCCGTCCGCGCGGCGCCGATCGGCCAGGTAGTTCCAGCTCGACCACACGGCGCGGCGTTGCGGCATCAGCGCCGGGTCGCTGTGCAGCACGGCGCGGTTGAGGCTGTAGCCGAAGGCGCCCAGGAGCCGCGACTCGTCGGGGCTGGCATCGGGCAGGAGGCGCAGGGCCTGGTCGGCATGGGTCGCGATCACCACGTGGTCGAAGCGCTCCGCGGGCGCGCCGCCCGCCGTTCGAACCGAGGCGCCGCGCGCGTCGCGCCGGACTTCCACGGCGGCGCTGCCGAGGCGCAGGTTCTTGCCGAGCGCGCCGGCGAGTCTTTCGACATAGCGGCGGCTGCCCCCGCGCACCGTGCGCCAGGCTGTCCGATGGCCGAGCTTGAGCAGGTCGTGGTTCTCGCAGAAGCGCACGAAAGCTTCGGTGGGGTAGTCGCCGATGCGCGCGGCCGAGGTCGACCAGATCGCCGCCGCCATCGGGTAGAGATGGTCCTCGCGGAACGCGCGCCCGTAGCCGCGCTGGTCCAGGAAGTCGTCCAGCGGCATCAGGCCCGCGCCGCGGGCGTGGACCGGCGCCTCGCGGTAGAAGCGCACCAGGTCGCGCAGCATCGACCAGAAGCGCGGGCGCAGGAGATTGCCGCGCTGCGCGAACAGCCCCCCGAGGCCGGTGCCGGAATATTCCAGCGCGCCCTGGTCCAGGCTGACCGCGAAGGACATCTCCGAGGCCTGCGTCTCCACCCCGAGGTGGGCGAAGAGCGCGCTCAGGTTCGGGTAGGCGGCTTCGTTGTAGACGATGAAGCCCGTATCGACCGGAATCGCGCCGCCGGGCGCCGGCACGTCGACCGTGTGGCTGTGGCCGCCCGGGCGGGCATCGGCCTCGAAGAGCGTGACGCGGTGCCGTTTCGCCAGCAGCCAGGCGGCCGACAGGCCGGAAATGCCGCTGCCGACCACGGCGATGTCCAGGATGGGGGCGCCCCGCCCGCCGGGGCCGGGCGGGTGGGCGTCGAACGCGGGGGCGATTCTCATGCAGCTTGTACGCAGTCCGCCCGCATTTGGATTTGCCGCCGGATCGCTGTGATCTAATTCCCCGGACGGTACGTAAGAGCAGCATGGATACCGTCCGACACCCACCGACACCGGCCTCGCGACCCCCCGGGTCGCGGTCGTCGCTACTGTCGGTCGTGACACCGCAGCAAGGCCGGGGAGCGATGCCGACAAGCGAAGAACTGAACGAGCTGGCGCAGGCCATTGCGCTCACCGGTGACCGGCAGGCCTTCGCCATCCTGTTCAAGCACTTCGCGCCGCGCGTGAAGGCCTACCTGGTGCGCTCGGGCACGCCCGAAGGCCTGGCCGAAGAGCTCACCCAGGAGACGATGGTCAACGTCTGGCGCAAGGCCGCGAGCTTTTCGCCGGCGCGCGCCAGCGTCGCCACCTGGATCTTCACCATCGCGCGCAACCTGCGCGTGGATTACTTCCGCCGGCAGGCGCATCGCATGGCCGGCGCCGAGGACCCCGACGGCGAGCTGGTGCCCGACCCGGCGCCACGGCCCGACGAGCAGCTGCTGGCCCTGCAGCGCGAACGCGGCGTGCGCCGGGCCCTGACCCAGCTGTCGGAGGACCAGGCGCTCGTCCTTCGCCTGTCCTTCTTCGAAGAACTGCCCCATGCCCGGATCGCGAGCGAACTGGGCATTCCGCTGGGCACGGTCAAGTCGCGCGTGCGCCTCGCCGTGAACCATCTGCGTCGCCTGCTCGACGGGCTCGAACCATGATTCAACACCATCCAGCCGATGATCTCCTGCTGGCCCTCGCGGCCGGCAATCTGCCGAGCGGGCCCTCCGTGGTCGTGGCCAGCCATGTCGAGAGCTGCGCGCAATGCGGCGAGCGCATGCGGGTGCTGGAGGCGCTCGGCGGCGCGCTGCTGGAGGAGGTGACGCCGGCGCTGCTGCCGTCGCAGGCACTCGCGCGAACCCTGGCCGCCATCGATGCCCCGCCGCAGCCGCCCGCGCGCGTCGCGACGAGCGGCGCCCATCCGGCCCTGCCCCACGGCATGGACTGGCCCCGCGCGCTGTGGGGCTGCACCGCGACACCCTGGCGCTGGCTCGGCCCCGGCATGCGCTGGAGCCGCGTGACGCTGCCGCACGACAGCGCGGCCAACGTCTTCCTGCTGCGCATCGGCGCGGGCAAGAACCTGCCGATGCACACCCACAGCCGCAGCGAGCTCACTCAGGTGCTCTACGGTTCCTTCCACGATGGGCGCGCCTTGTTCGGACCCGGCGATTTCGACGAGGCCGACGGCAGCATCCTCCACCAGCCGGTGGTGCGCGCGGGCAGCGAGTGCATCTGCCTGGCCTGCGTCGAGGGCAAGGTGCTGTTCCAGGGCATGCTGGCGCGCACACTGGGCGCCATGATCGGCATGTGAGTCTCAGCGGCCCGGGATCGCGCCGGTCAAGGCCATGGTGATGCGGCAGCCCGCGGCCGCCGCCACCGCGGTGGCGACGGTGCCCCAGCAGAGATCGGCCAGGGTCAGGTGCCAGGGCCAGTCCTTGAGCGTGGCCTGGTTGGTGAGATCGTAGGTCGCGTAGGCCAGGAGGCCCAGCAGCGCGCCCAGCCCCAGGGCCGACTGCCAGCGCCGGCCGGCCAACGCCGGCGCGACCGCGAACACCACGACACCCGCGAGGTAGATCGCATAGAAGGCGAGCGCCGGGCCGAACGCGAAGCGCTCGCGCATCAGCTGCCCGATGGCGGGCCGGTAGAGGCGCTCGGCCATGGTGCTCAGCCAGACGGCATCGAGGGCGAGGAAGACCGCGGCGGTGGCCGCGTAGGCGATGAAGCTCTGCTTGCTGAACATGGGGTGCGTTTCCTGGTGGGCCGCTCGGGCCGGACATGACCCGCCTTGCTTACGCGTCGGCAGGGGCCCTGGATCACTTCAGCCGATAGCTGAGCGTGCGGCCCGCGCCGAGTGCCGAGTCCAGGCCCACCCATTCGCCTTGCGCCGAGTACCACACGTCGATCGGCGCGGCAGGACCGCTGATGCGCCACCGCGTCGCCATGACCGGGAGGCCGCGCACCTCGATCGCGGCGCTGCCCATCGGGCTCACGCGCACGTTCTCCGGCACACCTGTCTGCGCGTTGAGCAGCCGGGTCTTCGTCCGGAGCGCGGGGTTCCAGTAGGCGAAAGTCATCACGCAGCCAGGCAACGTGTTTTCCGCCGATGAAGTCACGACCTTGAGGCCGCCGCCGTCGACGCCGGCCCGCACCTCGCCGGACTTGCCGTCCTCGTCGGTCGTGGCGATGAGCCCCGTCAGGCAATCGCCGCGCCACTGCTCCACGGCCTTGTGCCGGTAGCGGTAAGCCGTGATGCCGAGGAGCTTGACGGTGAAGTTCGCCTCGCTCACGACCCTGCGCTCGTCGCCCGCGGCCGTGACGCTGAAGCGGTGCTCGCCGATCGGCGTCCCGTTGAGCGAAGCGGTGAAATCCCACTCGCCGGGCTCTGTCGCCGCCGCGAGCAGCGGCACGCCCGCGAGGAGGCACAGAAGACCCGGGCGCATCCTGCTCATCGCGGCGGCGCCTTGCGGGGCGGGCCCGGCACGAAGGCGTTGGTGCGCGCGATGTACTCGCGGTAGGCGGGGCGGCGCTCCGTGATGTCCTTTTCGAGCAGGCTGACGCCGGAGACCTTCAGCAGCAGCACGGTCATCAGCAGCGGCGACACGATGCTCCATGCGCCGCCCCAGCCCGCGCCCGCGATGGCCATGAGCCAGAAGCCCCACCAGACGCAGGCTTCCCCGAAATAGTTCGGATGCCGGCTGAAGCGCCAGAGGCCCCGGTCCATCACCGTTGCGCGCTGCGAGCCGTCCGCCCTGAAGCGAGACATCTGCGCATCGGCCACGGCCTCGAAGCCGATGCCGAAGAGCGCCAGCGCCATGCCCGCGAGATCGAGCCCGCCCAGCGGCGCGTCGGCCAGCGCGCCCGCGAGAAAGGGCGCGGAGACCACCCACGCGAGCAATGCCTGCAGCCCGAACACGAGGTAGAGGCTCTTCAGGCCGAAATTCGGCTGGTTGCGCGCGCGGATCTGCTGGTAGCGGCGGTCTTCGCCATGGCCCCAGTTGCGCCGCGTGATGAACAGGCTCAGGCGCAGCGCCCAGATCACGGCCAGCGCGACCATGCACGGGCCTCGCAAACCCGCGCCCGGCGAAAGCGCCACGTACACCAGCCCGGCGCCGAGGATGCAGAGCGACCAGACGCGGTCCACCAGGCTCGCATCGCGGCGCCAAAGGCTCGCCAGCCATGTCACTGCGCCCAGCGCCGCGATCGGCGCGAGGCCCGCGAGCGCGAGCCTCATGCGCGCTTCTCGAACAGATAGTGGCTGACCCACCATTGCTGCCCGGCGTCGAAGCCGAACAGCTCCGCCACCGACATGAAGAACAGGCGCCAGCGCATCCACCACAGGTCGGCATCCGCGCCGTAGGTGCGCCTGAACAGCGGCAGCAGCCCCTCGCGGTGCCGGTCCATGTTGCCGAGCCAGGCCTCCGACGTACGCTGGTAGTGCGTTCCGTCCCAGCGCCATCGCCGCAGCAGTCGCAGGTCGTCCTGGCAGTGCAGCGCGAGATCATCGCTGGGCATCATTCCGCCCGAGAAGAAATGCTTGCTCATCCAGTCGCTCGCATCGCGCTCGACGAAGGGGTAGGGCGCCTCGCGATGCGCGAACACGTGCATGAAGAAGCGCCCGCCCGGCTGCAGCCAGCGCGCCACGTTGGCGAAGGCGCGGGGCCAGTTGCGCAAGTGCTCGAACATCTCCACCGAGACCACCCGGTCGAAGCGCTGGGCCGTGTCGAACACGTTGATGTCGCGGGTGATGACGCGCAGGTTGCACAGGCCGCGCCGGCCTGCCTGTTCCTCGATGTATTCGCGCTGGGAGTGGGAGTTGGAAAGCGCGGTGATCTCGCTGGCGGGAAAGCGCTCGGCCATCCAGAGGCTCAGCGAACCCCAGCCGCAGCCCAGCTCCAGCACCTGTTGCCCGTCGCCGAGGCCGGCCCGCTCGCAGGTGATGTCGAGGGCCGCCGCCTCGGCCTGCGCCAAGGTATCGACGCCCTCCGGCCAGTAGCAGGCGCTGTACTTGCGGTGCTCGCCGAGCACGGCGGAGAAGAAGGCGGCCGGCAGCTCGTAGTGCTGCTCGTTGGCCTTCTCGGGCAGGGGCGCCAGTTCGGCCTGGCGCATGGCGTCGACGAAGGCCTGCGTCAGCCGCGCGCCCGCGACCGCGTCGCCGCTCTGCAGCTCGAGCAGCCGCTCCTTGAGCAGGCGGCGAATCCCGATCCGCACGACGCGGTCGGGCACGAGACCTTGCTCCACCCAATGGATGGCCGCGGCGTTCTGGGACATGTGCGTTCCTTGGTCGGCAGCACACGGAGCGTGTGCCTGCAGGACATACGCATTGCCGGCCCTGTTGGATCTGCATCGCGTTGCGCGGATGCAGGCCGGCGAGAGCGGGAGAGGGGAAGTGCGGGCTTAGCGCCCGACGACCGACCAGCCCGCCTTCTGGTTCGTCTTGTCGTTCTCGTATTCCCAGCGGGTGCCGCAGGCGTCGCAGCGGTAGCTGGTGATGTTGACGGTGTTGCCGTCGCTGCGAATTTCCTTGCGGGTGGACCCCTGCACGAGCTCGGCATGGCCCGGGGCCTTGCGCCAGTTGCGCTGGATGCCGGCGCAGCTGGCGCACAGCACCATGGCCTTCAATTCTTCCTGGCGGTTGGACTCGTTTGGCATGTGGTGGGCTGCGAACCCGCTGAACACGAGCTTCCCTGTAAGGATTCTGGAGCGGGTGAAGGGAATCGAACCCTCGTATGAAGCTTGGGAAGCTGCCGTTCTGCCATTGAACTACACCCGCGTGAGAGCGGGATTCTATCTCGCCCGATGGGCCGCGAGAGCCGGCCCATCGGGCTCAAGTTTCGGCGGAACCTGCCGATATCCCATGGGAACGGAAAGACCCCCCGGGCCCGCCGGCGTCGCATCGCGCGGGTGCATTCCGCGCATGACCTTCCCACCAGGAGACCGACAGACATGATCGAATCACGAGCCCTCGCGTTTGACCACGACCAGATCCTGGCCCGAATCAGGGATCTCGGCGACGCCGAACTCGATGCGATCGAATTCGGCGTCATCGGCTTCGACGCCGACGGCATCGTGCGGCGCTACAACGCCTGCGAGTCCCGGATGGCCGGGCTGTCGGTGCAGCGGGTGCTGGGCCATCCGCTGTTCACCGTGGTGGCGCCGTGCATGAACAACTACATGGTCGCGCAGCGATTTGAAGATGCAGCCGCCTGCGCCGGCACGCTCGACGACACGATCGACTATGTGCTCACGCTGCGCATGCGGCCGATCAAGGTCAGGCTGCGCCTGCTGGCCGATCCCGCTTCGGCGCTGCGCTTCCTCCTGGTCCACAGGCCCGCGTGAGCGCGCAGCCGGCGCTGGCCGAGGAGTACGAGGCGCTGCTCCAGTTCCTCTACATGGCCCCGATCGGCCTCGCCCAGACGCGCATCGACGGCGAGATCCTCATGATCAACCCCTTGTGCGCGCAGTTGCTCATGCCCCTGTCGCGCGATGGCGGGCTGGCCAACCTGTTCACCGCGCTCGAGACCATCGCGCCCGACCTGCGCCTGCGCGCCGGCGACTTCGAACCCGGCCACGGAAGGATCTGCGACGCGGTCCACCTGCAGATCGACTCCGGCCTCGCCGGAACCCGGGACCCGCAAGTGCTCTCGCTCACGCTGCTCAAGCTCGATCGGGACCGGCTGATGGCCGTCCTCGACGACGTGTCGCTCTCCGTCAAGCGCGAGCGCGAGCTGCGCCGCAGCCAGGCCTGGATCCACAGCATCGTCATCGGCATCACCGACTATGCGCTGCTGTCGCTCGACCAGCAGGGCCTCGTCCAGGAGTGGAACCGGGGGGTTCACCACGTGACCGGATTCGATGCCGCGTCGACGACCGGCCAGTCCTACGGCATCTTCTTTCCGGCCAGCGAGAGCTTGGGGCACCGCCTCGACGAGCGGCTGGAGGAGGCCGAGCTCAGCGGCTGGAGCCTGGAGGAAGGCTGGCTGCGGCGGGCGGACGGCGGGCGCTACTGGGGCAGCACCCTGATCGCGCCCTTGGGCGCGCGCGATGCCGAGCCGCCGGAGGAGCGCGGCTACAGCCTGATCGTTCGCGACATCAGCGACCGGCGCGAGGCCAACGAGGCCCTGCGGCGATCGGTCTTCTGCGACCACCTGACGGGCCTGGCCAACCGCCGCGCGTTCTTCGACTCGGCGGCGCTCTCGATGCAGAAATGCGCCGAGAGCGGCCATCCGGTGGCGCTCGCGCTCTTCGACGCGGATCATTTCAAGTCGATCAACGACGGCTTCGGCCACAGCGCGGGCGATGCGGTGCTGCGTCACCTGGCCGCCGGACTGGGCGCGTCGTTTCGCTCGACGGACCTGGTGGCGCGATTCGGCGGCGAGGAGTTCGTCGTGCTCATGCCGCGGACAACGATCGCCGAGGCGGAAGTCCTGGCCCGGCGCTTCTGCAAGGGCCTGGCCGCCAAGCCCGTGAAGGTGGACGGCGCGGCGATCCATTGCACGGCGAGCGGCGGTGTCGCGGCGATGGCGTCCGATGTGCTCGGCCTCGACGAACTGATCAAGCGAGCCGATGCGGCCATGTACGCCGCCAAGTCCAGGGGCCGCAACCGCGTCGAGACCTGGAGCGCCATCGGCCCGGAGCCGGGCGGCGGGCGCGCGCCACTCTGAGCGAGAGGCCGGGCGGCGCGTGGTTCATCGCGGCGGCACAATGCCCGCATGACCCACGTCAGCGAAGCGCGCGCTTCTCCCGGCCCGGATGCCGGCCCCGTCATCCACTTCGGTGCCGTGCCCCAGCGCGTGCTCGTCACCGGCGGCACCGGCTTCATCGGACAACTCCTCGTGCGCGCGCTTCTGCGCGACGGTTATTCGGTGCTCGTCTGGACGCGCGACGCGCGAGCGGCAAGCGCCCGGTTCGGCGGCGCGGTCCGCTGCGTCGAGCGGCTCGCCGACATACCCGACGCGTCCGGCTGCGACGTGGTGATCAACCTCGCCGGTGCGCGCATCGTCGGCCCGCCCTGGACCGAACATCGAAAGCAGGTGCTCATGCGCAGCCGCGTGGGCCTCACGCGCGCGCTGGTCGACTGGATCGGCGCGTCGGCGCGCAAGCCCTGGCTGATGCTGTCGGCCTCGGCCATCGGCTACTACGGGGTGCAGCCCCAGGGCGACGCGACGCAGCTCGATGAAGACGCGCCGCCGAAGGACATCTTCATGTCGAGGCTCTGCAGCGAGTGGGAGCAGGCGGCGCGCGCGGCGACAGGCCACGGCGTGCAAGTCGTCTGCATGCGCTTCGGCCTGGTGCTGGGTCACCAGGGCTCGCTGCCGCCCATGCTGATGCCGATCTCGCTCGGCCTGGGCGGACGGCTCGGCAGCGGACGCCAGTGGATGTCGTGGATCCATGTGCGGGACCTGCTTCGCGCCATGGCGCACGTGTGGGCCGTGGCGGCGCGGTCCTGCGATGCGCGCGTTGACGGAGAGGCGCCGTTCGAGGCCTGCAACTTCACCGCGCCGGGCGCGCTCACCCAGGAGGATTTCGCGCGCACCGCTGCCCGGGTGCTGCGTCGGCCATTCTGGCTGCCGGTGCCGGCCGCGCCGGTCCGCCTGCTGCTGGGCGAGCAGGCCGATCTCCTGCTCGAAGGCCAGCGCGTCATCCCGAGGCGATTGGACGAAACGGGCTTCCGCTTCGATTTCCCCGACGCGCGCTCGGCGCTGGAAGATCTCTGCGGACCGCGTCGGCCGAAGTCCCATTCCTGAGCCCTCGCTCGGGGCGCGCCGTCGCTCGTTACCATCGCCTTTCCGACCCTCCCTCAGGTTTTCATGGAATTTCTCCTTCCGATCGGCTTGATCGCGCTTGGCGCCTATCTGCTCAACACCCGCGTCCAGCGCCGGCGCATTGCCCTGCTGGCGAGCCATTTCAGCCCTTACCAGATCGAGAAGATGATGGAGAACCTCACCGAGGGCTATCTGCGCTGCCTCGGCGAGGACGATGCGGAGCGCCGCGCGCAGATCTGGCGCATGCTGGATCTGACCGAGGCCACGCTGGCCGATCAGTTCAAGCGCTTCGCGGCGGAGTTCTCCAAGGTCGAGGAAGGCGAGGCCCGGGTGAGCAGGTTGCCGCTGTCCATTCCCTATGCGGACAGGCTCTTCCCCGGCGCGAGCTTCGACGTGCGCAAGGCTTTCCAGGTGCATGCGACGGGTATCGCCGCCGTGGCGGCGAACAGCCGTGGACTCTCCGCCAGGGACAAGGCATTCACCATGTCGGCCGAGCTGTTCCTGATGCAGCACACCTGCCACTGGTATTGCAGGTCGAAGGCGATCGCCTCCGCGCGCATGCTGGCGCGGCACAAGACCTCCTATGCGCAACTGCTGGACTCCGTGTCGCCCGACACGCGCGCCGCATACCGGCAACTCGTCGGCACCTGAGCTTCGGCGCCCGCGGGGGGCCATTGTTTCCAGACGAGGAACACCGCGATGCCGATCGCCGTGGGTTTGCACGGCCTGACCGGCGCAAACTTCATCCCACAGACCAGCCAATGAGTTGATCTGGGTGAACAGGGCCCCGAGCGAGGTCGCCGTACCGAGACGGACGATGACCCACCCAAGACCGGTTCGAAATCATCCCCATTCGAAGGAACTCAAAATGAACACCGCTTCCAAGCTGCTCTCCGGCTTCGCCCTTGCCATCATTGCCGCCGCCGGCGTCCATGCCGAATCGTATGACGGCGTGCAGAAGGCAGTGTCGGCCAACAGCCGCGCCTCGGTCCGCACGCAAGGCGCCGTTGCCGCGCGCAGCGGCAACCCCTTCGGCGAAGTGGCCGGGCAAGGCGTCGTCTCGGTCGCCCATTCGATCGATCGCGCCGGCGTGCGCTCGGAAGCCTTCGTCGCCGCCCGCAGCGCGAACCCCTATGCCGAAGGCTTCGGCCAAGGCGCGGCGCGCGTGGGCGGCAGCGTGGACCGCTCCAGCATTCGTGCCGACGCGCGCGCTGCTGCGCGCGGCGATCAACTGCCGCTCTGAGCAGCCAGCCCGCATGAGCGAGGAAGCCGGGCTTGTCCCGGCTTTTTCATGGGACGGGCGTCAACGCGATGGGCGCGAAGCCCCGCGCGCATTCAGATACACCGCGTAGAGCGAGGTCGTCGCGCAAATGAAGAGCCGGTTGAGCTTGGGCCCGCCGAAGCACACGTTGGCGACGACCTCCGGCACCCTGATCTTGCCGATCAGGTCGCCGTCGGGGGCATAGCAGTGCACGCCGTCCCCGGCGCTGGTCCACACATGGCCCTGGGTGTCGACGCGGAAGCCATCGAAAAGCCCCTTGCCGCATTCGGCGAACACCTCGCCGCCCGAGAGGGTGCGGCCGTTGCCCTCGACCCTGAAGCGCCGGATGTGCCGCGGCCCGTCCTGCACATGCGTGGCGCCCGTGTCCGCCACGTACAGCAGGCTCTCGTCGGGGGAGAACGCGAGCCCGTTGGGCTGCACGAAGTCGCCGCCGACCCGGGTGACCGTGCCCAGGTCCGCCTCGATGCGGTAGACGCAGCGCTGCCCGATCTCGCTGGGGGCGGCGTCGCCTTCGTAGTCGCTGTCGATGCCGTAGCTCGGGTCGGAGAACCAGATGCTGCCGTCGGACTTCACCACCACGTCGTTCGGTGAATTCAGGCGCTTGCCCTCGAAGTGCGAGGCCAGCACCGTGCGCGTGCCGTCATGCTCGGTGCGCGACACGCAGCGGCCCCGGTGCTCGCAGGAAACCAGCCGTCCCTGCGGGTCGACCGTGTGGCCGTTGGCGTTCAGCGACGGCTGTCGGAACACCGAGACCGAGCCGTCGGTCTCGTCCCAGCGCAGCATGCGGTCGTTGGGAATGTCCGACCACACCAGGTATCGCCCGGCCGCGAACCATGCCGGCCCCTCGGCCCAGCGGCAGCCGGTGTAGAGCTTCTCGACGTGCACGTTCGCGAACGCCAGCTGGCGAAACCGGCGGTCGAGCACCTCGAAGCAGGGGTTGAGTTCAATGGGCATTCCAGACTCCTCCGCGTCCATTGTCGATTCAACTCGCATGTCGCCGCCCGCGCCCATACACCAGCAGCATCGCGATGATCACCACACCGTAGGTCACCTGCCGCCCCATCTCGGGAATCTGCATCACCGAGAGGATGGATTGCAGCAAGGTGATCAGCACCACGCCGACCACGGTGCCCAGATAGGAGCCCTGGCCGCCGAGGATGTTGGTGCCGCCCAGCACCACGGCCGCGATCGCCGGCAGCTGGTAGGCGTCGCCCATCGCCTGGTAGGCCTTGGTCGAGTAGCCCGTCAGCAATACGCCGGCCGCCGCCGAACAGGCGCCGGCGATCACGAAGCACAGCAGCATCACGCGGCGCGTGTCGATGCCCGACAGGTAGGCCGCGCGTTCGCGATTGCCCACCGCGTAGATCGCCCGGCCCAGCGTCGTGCGGTGGAGCATGAACATGGTGGCCGCGCCGACCACGATCCACACCAGCAGGGCATTGGGCAGGCCCAGCACCGAGCGGCCGGTGGCGATCAGGTGCATGGCGGGCGTGGCGCGGTCCTGGGGCGCGAAGCCGCCGGTCTGCACGACGATCAGCCCCTGCGCCACGGCGTTGATGCCGAGCGTGAAGATCATCGAAGGCACGCGAAGGTAGGCCACGCCAATGCCGTTGAGCAGCCCCAGCGCCGCGCCGCACAGGATGCCGAAGGGAATCGCGAGCATGGCGCCGGCATCGCCCCACCAGCCCGCGGCGGCGGCCGACATCATGCCGCCCACCGTCACGAGCCAGGGCACCGAGAGGTCGATGCCGCCCAGCAGGATGACCAGCATCGCGCCGCTGGCGACGACGCCGAGGAAGGACGCGATCTGCAGCTGCAGAAGCAGATAGTCGAGCGACAGGAAGTTCTTCGAATAGAGGCTTCCGACCAGCAGCAGGGCGAGCGTGCACAAGGCCGCGGCCATCACCGGCAGATGGGCGGACCTCTTCATGCGCAGCGCGAGGGTGGTCATGCGGGCATTCACCTGAAGAGTTCGAGCCGGTTGTTGACCTTGAGCAGGCGCAGCGATCCGAAGCTCACCGCGCTCAGCAGGATCACGCCCTGGAACAGGGGCTGCCACAGGGGTTCGAGGTCGAAGACGAAGAGCAGGTCGCCGATGGTGCGCAGCACGAAGGCACCGAAGATCGAGCCGATCGCGCTTCCCGCGCCGCCCGAGAGCACGGTGCCGCCGATCACCACCGCCGCGATCGAATTGAGCGTGTAGACGCCGCCGATGGCCGACGAGGCCTCGCCCGAGTAGGTCACGAAGGTCAGCAGCAGGCCGGCGATGGCCGACAGCAGCCCGGCGAGGGTGTAGGTGACGATCTTCGTGCGCCCGATCGCCACGCCCGACATGTAGCTTGCCGTCTCGGACGAGCCGATGGCAAGTGCCGCACGGCCGAGCCCCGAGCGGCGATAGGGCACCCAGACCAGCAGCACCACCGCCACCAGCACCACCAGCATCGCCGGAATGCCGCCGGGCAGCGCGCCGGTGAGCGCGTCGGCCAGGTCGGCCTGCACGTCGCCGCCCGGCACGGGACGCAGGCCCAGCGCGAGACCGAAGTAGATGATGCCGGTGGCCAGTGTCGTGATGATCGGCTGCAGGCGCCCGTAGACGATGATGGCGCCATTGATGCAGCCGCACAGCGCGCCGGTGGCCAGCACCGCCACCACGCCCAGGCCGGCCTGCAGCGGCGTGCCCACCACCAGGTGCGAGGCCAGGCAGTTGGCGAGCACGAACACCATGCCCACCGAGAGATCGATGCCGGCCGTGAGCACCGGCAGCGTCTGCGCCATGGCCACGATGGCCAGCAGCACGCCCTTGTTCGCCGCCGTGGTCAGGACCGCCGCGTTCCAGCCCACCGGATGCTTGGCGATGTAGAGCGCGAAGATCACGACGAACATCGCCGTGGTGGCGAAGGTCGCCCGGTGTTCGCGCAGATGGAAATGCCAGTCGGGACGCATCACGCCGCCTGCGTTTCGAGGTTCAGCGCGCTCGACACCAGTGCGCGCTCGGTGAGTCCGGCCCCGGCCAGCCAGCGCACGATGCGCCCGTCGAAGAACACCGCCACGCGGTCGCAGCAGCCGATCAGCTCGGCGTAGTCGGTCGAATAGAGCATCACCGCCGCGCCTTCGTCGGCCAGCGCGCGCACCAGGGCGTAGATCTCCTGCTTGGTGCCGACATCGATGCCGCGCGTCGGGTCGCTCAGCAGCAGGATGCGCGGCGCGTTCATCAGCCACTTGCCGATCACCACCTTCTGCTGGTTGCCGCCGGAGAGGTTGGCGACCGCGTCGCCGGTGTCGGCGACCTTGATCGACAGGCGCCGGACGATCTCGGCGACGGCCGCGCCTTCCTCGGCCGCGAGCAGCACGCCGGCGCGGCTGAAGCGGTCGAGGGCGGCCAGGCTGAGGTTGTCGTTGACCGACATCGGCAGCATCAGGCCGTCGGTCTTGCGATCTTCCGGAACCAGCGCGATGCCGGTGTCGGCGCGCTTGGCATGCTTCGGGTCGCGCACCTGCACCGGCCTGCCGCCGAGCAGGACTTCACCGGTCACGCCGCGCAGGACGCCGAACAGGGCCAGGAAGAGCTCGCGCTGGCCCTGTCCATCGAGTCCGCCCAGGCCGACGATCTCGCCCGGGCGCACCGCGATGTCGATGTCGTGCAGCCGCCCGTTCCACGACAGTCCGCGCGTCTCCAGGGCCGGCATGCCGGCGGACGCCGCCGAGGGCGGGGCGGGCTTCGGCGGGAAGGCGTGCGCGATGTCGCGCCCGATCATCATCTCGATGGTCTGCGCATCGCTGCGGGTGCCGGCCTCGAAGGTCGCCACATGGCTGCCGTTGCGAAACACCGAGCAGTCGTCGGCGAGCTCCGTGATCTCCTTCATGCGGTGCGAGATGTAGACGATCGCCATGCCTTCATTGCGCAGCCGCTTGAGCAGCGTGAAGACGCGCCGCACGTCGGCGGCGGTCAGCGCCGAGGTGGCTTCGTCGAGGATCAGGATCTTCGGATCGCGCGCCAGCGCCTTCGCGATCTCGACCATCTGCCGGCGCGACAGGCTCAGGCTCTCGACCGGCGCCAGCGGATGGATGTCTTCGGCACCGGCGCGCGCCAGTGCCGCTTCGGCGATGCGGCGCTGCGCCTTGCGGTCGATCAGGCCGAGGCGCCGTGGCGGGTTTGTGATGCAGATGTTGTCGGCCACGCTCAGGTCGGGCATGAGCGAGAGTTCCTGGAAGATGCAGGCGATGCCGGCGGACACGGCCTCCTGCGGGTGCGCGAAGCGGCGTTCCGCCCCCTCCAGCAGGATGCGGCCCTCATCGGGCCGCACCACCCCGGCCATGATCTTGATCAGCGTCGACTTGCCCGCGCCGTTCTCGCCGAGCAGCGCATGGATGCGCCCCGGCGCGCAGGCGAAGCTCGCGCGCTCGACCGCGCGCACCCCGCCATAGCGCTTGGAGACATCGACCAGCCGAAGGATCGGTTCCACCGTGGCCGGACCGTCAGTTGTTCTTCTCGTCCTTCGACATGATGTCGGTCGCCTTCAGGTTCACGCCGCAGGGCGGGAAGTCGTTGGTGGTGAAGAAGTTGTCCGTCAGGTCGGGGAAGTAGTTCTCGCCCGCCTTGAAGTTCGGATGCGTCGCCATCGGGATCGGCACCGAGATCATCTGCGGCATGACCTTGCCCTGCAGCGCAGCCACCGCGGCCTTCATCGAGATCGCCACCAGGCCGGGCGACTGGCCGAGCGAGGCGCACAGCAGGCCTTCCTTGGCGTGTTCCACACACAGCTTGCGGAAGCCGTTCTCCGCCTCGCCCGCCACCGGGATCATCTTGTGCTTCGCGTCGATCAGCGCGCGCACCGCGCCGGTGGAGCCGCCCTGCACGAACATGCCGTCGAAGTTCTTGTGCACAGCGACCGCATCGGCCACCGCCTTCTGGGCCGTGCCGTCATCCCAGTTGCCGACCACCTCGATCACCTCGAACTTGTTGCCCGGCGCCTCGACCACCTTGCGGAAGCCCAGGTGGCGGTCGCGGTCCACCGAATTGCCGGGCACGCCGCGTACCTCCAGCAGCTTGCCGCTCTTGGAAGGAATGTTCTTGACCACCCACTCGCCCGACTGCACGCCCATGGCGAGCTGGTCCTCGTTCACCATCATGACCTGGTCGGTGTCCAGTACGTTGTCGAAGGGCACCACCACCACGCCGGCGGCGTTGGCGCGCTTGATCACCGGCGCGAAGGCCGTCGGGTTCACGGCGATCGTGACGATGGCGTCGTAGCCCGAGTTGATGAAGTTGTCGATCGCCGCGATCTGCGCGGCCACGTCGGTGCCGGTGGAGACGATCTTGAATTCCTTAATCTGCGATTTCATCTCCGGAGTGGCCGCATAGGCCTTCGCCATCTTGATCATCTGGATGCGCCAGGTGTTGCCCACGAAGCCGTTGGCCAGCGCGATGCGGTACGGCCCCTTCTTGGCGGGCCACTGGAAGTACTTCGTGCTGGCGTCCCAGGGCTTGAAGCAGGCCGGGTTCTCACCGGGGCCGGACACCGTGGCGGGCCCGGCGGCGGTGGCTGCGGCCGATGCGACCAGGGCCGCGATCGCGGCGACGATGCGAATGCGAGAAATCATTGCTGTCTCCTGTTTGGATGGAGGGCTCGGTTGCAGGTGACCGGCCAGCGGACGAAACAATGCCAAGCCCACCTGCACATCGTCCGGGGAGCAGGTTGCCGGGTCATCATACAAATCTGCCGGTGCTCCACCGGCTTGGGACATACCCTTGCCGGGCGCCTCCGGCACTGGGCGAGCAGCCTCCCGGTCTTGCCGGCGATGCCTGGAGTCAGAGGGAGTGCCCGTGCCCGGCCTTCGGTTGCCCGGCGGCGGGCGCTTCGTCCGCCGTCCCGGCGCTTGCGGGCGCAAGCCACTCGCGCGCATGGCTGCGCAGCGCGTCGATCTGCAGCCACACGAGCGAGAGTTCGGCGCCGAAAAGGCGCGCTGCCGGATCGGCCTCGGCCTCGGCAAGACCCGCGCCGGCGAGCGCGGCGCGCGCGGCTGATTCGGCGGGCGACGCGCGCGTCTCGTCGATCGAAGCGCCGGCCAGCCCGGCTGCCAGCGCTTCGAGCGCCGCCGCCGCGCTCTCGGCGGCGCTGCGCAGCACGGCCGCGCGCGCCGGCTGGGGCAGCGCGCTGCGATGCGCGCCCAGCGCGGAGAGGTAGCTCAACAGCGTGTGCGAGCGGATCAGGAAGCGCAGCGCGATGCCCGCGCGCGGCCGCACGAAGCCCGGCTCCCGGAACATGTCGACCACCGCCGTCGACAGCGCCGCATCCGCGTTGTGGTCGTTGCGCCGAGCGAGCCGGTAGTCGAGGTCATCGCGGGCGCCGCGACGGTATTGCTCGACGATCTGGCGCAGGTAGGCCGCGTGGCTTCGCATCGCCGCCGCGGCGAGCTCATGGATGTGACGTGCCTGCCAATGCGGCAGCACCAGCAACACCGCGAGGCCGGCGATGGCGCTGCCGATGGCGGTGTCGACCAGGCGCGGAACGATCAGCGTGTCGCTGTCGCCCACCTGGTTGAAGCACATGAGCACCAGCAGGGTCATCGCCGCCGTGGCCAGCAGGTAGCGCGTGCCGCGCGTGGCGAAGAAGAGCATGCCGGCCAGGACCGCCAGCACCGACTGCACCGGCGGTTGAGGAAACAGCGCCAGCAGCGCCCAAGCGATCACCACCCCCACGGCCGTACCGGCGATGCGCTGGCCCATGCGCGAGATGGTCTCGCCGTAGGTCTGCTGGCAGACGAAGAGGGTGGTCAGCAGGATCCAGTAGCCCTGCGCCGGGTGGATCAGCCGCATCACGCCGTAGCCCGCGGCCAGCGCAATGGCCAGCCGCAGCGCGTGCCGGAACAGCGCCGAGCGTGGCGTGAGCTGCCGCCGCACGCGCTGCGCCACGTCGCGCCAGGAGCGCGGCGAACGGTCGAACAAGCCCATCTCCGTGCGCCCGGCCCGGGCCGACGGCTCGCTCGCGCCGGCGAGCTGGCCGGCGAGCTGGCCGTCGAGCTGGGCCAGGTTTCGCGCGAGCGCCTCGACCGAAGCGAGCAGCGCCAGGCGCTCGGGGGTGGTCGCCCGGTCGCGTTCGTGCGCGATCGCGCCGCGCAGGTCGGCCAGCGCGTGCACCGTCTCGCCGCCGGCCTCGAAGGGCTCGCGGCGCGCGATCGATGCGGCGAGCTGCTGGCAGGCCATGCCTTGCAATGCGAGCACGCGCTGGCAGCGGTAGAGGAGGTCGCTGTGGAAGAAGGCATCGGCCAGCGCGTTGTAGTCGTCGTGCGACGAACTGGCGCGTTCATGCACATCCTGAGCGATCAGGTAGAGCCCCCGGTAGCGCGCGATGCGCCCCGTCGGCGCGCGCGCGCCGATGCGGCGGAAGATGCTCTCCTTGGCCGCGTTCAACTCGGCCACCACCTCGGCGTTGAGCTGTGCGAGCGAAAGTCGCTTGCGCTCGATGTCGACGCCGCGCAGCGGCTCGAACAGCGAGGCCTTGAAGCGCACGAATCTGCCGAGCACCTCGAAGAGCCTGACCAGCTGCGCCTGCACCGGCTGCGCCGGAAAGGCCGCGCACCAGGCCACCGAGAACACGCCATACCAGGCGGCGCCGGCCACCAGCAACAGCGGCCCGCGCACGCCATCGGTGCCCTGCGCGGCCTGATGGTCGATGCCGAGCGTCGTGTACATCGCGAGGATCAGCGTGGCATGCGCGATGGCCTTGTAGCGCGCTTCGACCGCGCCCAGCATGGTCAGCCAGAAGGCGGCCAGCGCCAGCCCGGCGATGAAGAGCAGCGGCATGCCGAACAGTGCCTCGACCGAGAGGGACACCGCCGCGAAGCAGACCAGCGTGACGAGCTGCGCGCGCAGCCGGCCGCGCCAGCTGTCGTCCGTTTCGGCAAGGGCGCTCGCGATGGCGCCGAGGAAGAGCGGGATCTCGGCTTCCGGATGCCCGGTGAAGGCGCAGAACGCCATCAGGCTGCCCAGCGTGAGCAGCACCCGCAGCGGCTGCGCGCGGGCCGCGAGAGCCCGCAGGCGCTGTCGAAGCGCGTCGGTGGAGGAGGGGGGCATGTCCTGGACGCTGCACATTGCGTGCCACCGCGCCCCGGCGGTCGCAGACGATTGCAAATTTGGACGTGACAATTTCACTGTATACATATACAGTATTCCCATGGAACGCGACGACTGGATTGCTGTTTGCGCCCACCAGCTTCAAAGGCAATGGCGCACCGTGGACCCGGACCAGCTCGACGAGGTGGCGGGGGATTTGTGGCGGGACGAGCGGCTTCGGCAGATGGCCCCCGCGCAGGCGGCGGTGGAGTGGCTGAGGCCGATTGCGTCTGGAGATGCGCTGCCGGCGGCGCCTCGAAGGCCGGCTTCCTGAAGCAACTCGCTCATCGAGATCGCCAAGGCCGCGGTGATGAAGCAATGTCGGCAGCAGCGGCCGCGAGCCCGCACCCGATCGAACACGCATTTTCAATGCCAGCGGAACCCCGTGCATCCCGCCTCGTCCTATGTGAATATGTCGATCGAGGAGGACGAGCACATGGAAAGTGAACGGACGGCACGGTGGACCACCGAGGACCTGGACTTCTCGCGCATCGAGGTCGATCAGGTGCGGGCGGACGAAAACCTGTTCTATCTCGCGACATGCGCTTCCTTCGTTGAAAGCGGCTCGGATCTCTATGCGCACAACCTGACGGATTTCTTCCACGGCGACGACGAGGTCGCTGCGTGGCTGGGCAACCATTGGGAGCCCGAAGAGCTGGAGCACGGCCGTGCGCTGCGCGCCTACGTCCGTCACGTCTGGCCGGAGTTCGACTGGGACGGCGCCTATCGCGGCTTTCTGGAGGAGTACGCGACCTACTGCAAGGTCGAACTGCTGGCACCCACCCGGGCGCTGGAACTGGCGGCGCGCTGCGTGGTGGAGACCGGCACCGCGACCCTGTACGGCGCGCTTTCGCGCAGCAGCGCCGAGCCCGTGTTCAAGGGCCTGGCGGCGCGCATCGCGGCCGACGAGATCAGCCACTACAAGCACTTCTATCGCTTCTTCCGCCGTTACCGCGACGAGGAAGGCCTCGGCCGGGCCCGCGTGCTGGGCGTCATCGCCCGGCGCACGATGGAAATGAAGAGCGAGGACACCGAGTGCGCCGTGCGCCACGTCGCGAAGATGCGCGAGCCCGACCGCGCGGGTGAAGCGGGAGACTCGCCCTATGTCCGGCGCGTGAGCGCGCGCATGAACGATACCGTGCGCACACATCTGTCGGCGCGAACCACGCTCAAGATGCTGATGCGCCCGCTCGATCTGCCCGCGCGCTTGCAGGCCGTGGTCCGGTACCCCGTGCAGCAGTTCATGGAGCACGTCTTTCTGCGCTGAAGCGATGCCTCCGTGCGTCCGCGGCGCCGCGGGCACCCTCGGGTGCGTTGCGTGCGTTCTTGCCGGATGACAGGCCTTTTCCGGACAGTGTTTCACGAGGGCTGCGGCAGAATGCGGCGATGAAGAAATCAACGATCGATGCAAGCCTGCTTCTCGTCGACGATGACCCCGCGATCATTCAAGTCCTGAGCCGGATACTTTCGGATTACTCCACGGTCCGATTCGCGACCAGCGGCGCCGATGCGCTGCTGCTCTGCAGGGAATCGCTGCCCGATCTGATCCTGCTCGATGCGCAGATGGGCGATATGAGCGGGCTCCAGGTCTGCGAAGCCTTGAAGGCCGACCCCGCGCTCGCCGACATCCCCGTGATCTTCGTGAGCAGCCACCAGGAAGCCGAGCTGGAGGTCGCGGTGCTCGAACTGGGCGCGGTCGACTTCATTCGCAAGCCCTTCAACGCGTCGCAGGTGACGGCGCGCGTGAACACGCAGCTCAAGCTCAAGCGCCTCGCGGACGATCTGCGCCGGCTCTCGCGCGTCGATGGTCTGACGGGCCTGGCCAACGAGCGCGCCTACGCCGAGACCCTGCGGCGCGAAACGCTGCGCGCGGCGGAGGCCGGCGAGGCCATTTCGCTGGTGATGGTCGAGGTCGATTTCTTCGAATCCTTCGAGGCGCTCTACGACCGCAAGGCCGCGGACGCGTGCATCGCATCGGTGGCCGAGGCGGTGCGCCGCACCCTTCGCCGGCCTGGCGACTTCGCCGCCTTCCTGGGCCGCGATCGCTTCGCGCTGATTCTTCCGGACACGGCGGCCGATGGCGGCCTCCAGGTCGCCCACCGGGTGCTGGGCGCGGTCGAGGCGCTCGACATCGGGCATCAGGGATCGCCGGTGTCGCGTCACGTGACGTGCAGCGCCGGTGTCGCATGCCTGGATGTGGGCGACAACGTCGTCGATGGCCGCCCGGAGGCCCCGCAGGACACGCTCCAACTCGCCGCCAGCACCGGGCTGCGCCGGGCGAGGCAGGCCGGCAGGGCCCAGGCGCTCCTGGTGCGCGCGGACGCCGCCGCGGGCCCCGACGAGGCTTCGGCCTGATCGTGGTCACGGGCTCGCGGCAGTTGCCATGGCGCGCGCTGGCTTGCCTGGTCGCCGGCTTGTGCGCGGCGGGCGGCGCGGCGCTGTGGCAGTCCAACGAGAACGAGCAGTTCGCCGCGGAGCGCTTCGAGGCCTTGTCCAAGGGCGCCGTCGACCAGGTCTCCGATCGCATGCAGGCCTACGAATACGGCCTGCGGGGCGCGCGCGGCGCGGTGATCGCGGCCGGCGGTGACGCCGGCATCACGCGGCAGCGCTTTGCGCAGTACAGCGCGGCGCGCGACCTCGAGCGGGAGTTTCCCGGCTCGCGTGGCTTCGGCTTCATTCGCCGGGTGCCGGTGGCGCAGGAGGCCGCATTCCTCGCCGCGGCGAGGGCCGACGGCCGGCCCGATTTCAGGATCCACCAGCTCGGCGTCAACGACGGCGAGCGCTATGTGATCCAGTACCTCGAGCCCATCGAGCGCGCCAACACCGCCATCGGCCTGGATATCGCTTCGGAGCCCAAGCGGCGCGCCGCCGCCGATCACGCGATGCTGACCGGCGAGGCCACGCTGACGGCACCCATCTCGCTGGTGTATTCGGGAAGCGGGCAGATGTCCTTCCTGCTGCTGCTGCCGATCTATACGGTCGAGGCGCAGATCGGGCGGGCGCGCCACCGGCCGCCTGGCGCCATGCCGCCGCGGATGGCACGCGAGGAGACGGTGGGCTGGATCTATTCGCCGCTGATCATCGACGAGGTGCTGAAGGGGCTCGATCTGCAGGACAGCCAGTTTTCGCTGACGCTGGTGGATACCACCGTGCCCGACCAGCCTGAGCGCTTCTACGTGTCGCCGGGCCCCGTGCCCGCCGGCGCCGACGCGCGCACGGGCGCCTTGCCGTTGCGTCTCTTCGGGCGCGTCTGGCGGGTGGAACTCACGGCGCGCCCGCTCTTCACTCGGCAGCTGAATCTGCGCAGTCCCTGGGTCGTGTTTCTCACGGGCGCGATGCTGGCCGTGTTGCTGGCGCTGCTGTCGTACGTCCAGCAGACGACACGGCGCCGCGCCGCGCAGGCGGACGTGCAGCGCTCGCGGCTCGCGGCGATCGTGACGAGTTCCAACGACGCGATCATCGGCCACCGCGTGGATGGAACCATTACCGACTGGAACGACGGGGCGGTCAAGATCTTCGGCTATACGGCGGAGCAGGCGCTCGGCCACCCGCTGCAGGCGCTGCTGCTGGCGCCGGCGCAGCTGCCGGAGGAGCAGGAGCTGATCCGCCATATCGCGCGGGGCACCTCGGTGGCGGCCTTCGAGACCTTCAGGCGCCACCGGGACGGCAGGCTGGTGCCCGTCTCGGTGGCGGCGGCGCCGATCCGCGGCGCGGACGGGCAGGTGGTCGGCGCCGCGCAGACGGTGCGCGACATCACGCACGAGCGCGCGACCAAGGCGCACATCCTCGAACTGAACGCCTCGCTGGAGGGGCAGGTGAGCGAGCGCAGCGCGCAGCTCGCCGCGCTGTCGACGCGCGAGCGGGCGATTCTGGCCGGCGCGGCGAGCGCCATCATCGCGACCGACGTCAATGGCGTGGTGACGCTGTTCAATCCGGCGGCCGAGGATCTGCTGGGCTATTCGGCCGATGAGGTGGTGGAGCGCGTCGAGATGAACCGCTTCCACGACGCGTTCGAAGTCCACAGCCGCGCGATGGCGCTCACGACCGAGCTGGGCCGTCCGCTCGAGGTGTGCGAAGTGTTCGCGCCCGCGCCGGGCACGGGCCGGGCCCGGCCGAGGGAGTGGACCTATGTGCGCAAGGACGGCAGCCGGGTGGCGGTGCACCTCAACGTGAGTCCGCTGCGTGCCCCGGACGGCAAGGTGGTCGGCTTCATCGCCATCGCGACCGACCTGTCGGAGCGCAAGCTGGCGGAAGAGCGGGCGCGCAGCAACGAACGCATCATGCGCATCGTGACGGACAACATCCCCGGCGTGGTCGCCTACTGGACGCTGGACATGGTCTGCACGTTCGCGAACAGCGCGCATGAGCGCTGGGTGGGCCTGACGGCCGAGCAGATGATCGGGGTCACGCACATGGACATGCTCGGTCCGGCGCAGTTCAGGGCGAATGTGCCCTACATCCGCGCCGCGCTGGCCGGGCGCGCGCAGCGCATCGCGCGCAGCCGCACCATCTCCGACGGGACGACGCTGCACTATTGGCTGCACTACATCGCCGACCGCGACGAGAACGGCGAGGTCAAGGGCTTCATCTCGGTGGCGGTGGACATCACGGACATGAGGCAGGCGCAGGACCAGCTCGAGACGCTCAACGTGGCGCTGAAGGAGCGCAGTGCCCAGGCCGAATCCGCCAGCAAGGCCAAGAGCGAGTTCCTCGCCAACATGAGCCACGAGATCCGCTCGCCGCTCAACACGGTCATCGGCCTGGCCTACCTGCTGCGGCAGACGACGCTGGACGGCGTGCAGCGCGCCTTCCTGGAGAAGATCGACACGGCCAGCAACGCGCTGCTCGGCGTCATCAACGACATCCTCGACATCTCGAAGATCGAGGCCGGCGGCATGGTGCTGGACGAAGCCGCGTTCGGGCTGCGCGAACTGCTGGACGACGTGGTGGCGATGATGACCGTCAGCGCCGAGCTCAAGGGCATCGGCTTGCTGCTGGAGCCGCAGAGTGATCTTCCCGGGCAGTTGATCGGCGACATGACGCGCATCCGCCAGATCCTCGTCAATCTGCTGAACAATGCGATCAAGTTCACCGCCGAGGGCCTGGTGCGGCTGCGCGTGCGAGCCGAGGAGCGGGCGGGGAATCGGCTGCGGCTGCGCCTGGAGGTGATCGATACCGGCATCGGCATCGAGCCCGAGGTCCTCGGGCGCCTGTTCAAGCCCTTCACGCAGGCCGATACGTCGACGACGCGGCGCTTCGGCGGCACGGGGCTCGGCCTGTCGATCGTGAAGCAGCTGGTCGATCTGATGGGCGGGGAGTTCGGGGTGCGGAGCACGCCGGGCGCGGGCAGCGAGTTCTGGGTGATCCTGCCGCTGGACATCAGCAGCGAAGGCGGCGTGTCGCCGACGCGCTCGGCGCCCTGGGGGAGCCTGCCGGCATCGGCCGCGCAGGGCGCACAGGCGCAGCGGCGGCTGTCGGAGATGCGCGTGCTGGTGGTGGACGACAGCCCGGTCAATCTGGAAGTCTGCCGGCACATCCTGGAGCGCGAAGGCGCCCAGGTCGGCACGGCCAAGGATGGGCGCGAGGCGGTCGAGCGCCTGCGCGCGGCGCCCGAGGCTTTCGACATCGTGCTGATGGACGTGCACATGCCCAGGCTGGATGGCAACGAGGCGGCACGCGCGATTCGCGCGGAGCTCGGTCTTGCGGCCCTGCCGGTGATCGCGCTGACCGCGAGCGCGGTCGTGGAGGAACGCGAGCGCGCGCTGGAGGCGGGAATGAACGATTTCATCAGCAAGCCCTTCGACGCGGAGGTCCTGATTCGCACGGTGCGCCGCTACGTCGAGCGGGCGCAGGGCCGGCTGGTCGCTCCCGTGCGGGAGCGGGAGCCCGGCCAGGCACGGGTGCCGGGGGGCTGGCCGCAGATCGACGGCGTGGATGCCGTCGACGCCTTTCACCGGCTCGGGGGCGACGCCGAACTTCTGCTGAGCGTGCTGCGGCGCCTGCTGGCGGAGTTCGGTGACCTGGCGCGCGCCGACGTGGCGGTCCCCACGGGCCCGGCGTCGGTGGCTCTCGCGTCGCGGCTGCACAAGCTGCGGGGGAGCGCGGGCGTGATCGGCGTCGCGGTCGTTCGGCAGTTCGCGGCCGAGGCGGAAGCCGCGCTCAAGGAAGGCGATGCGCCGGGCGCGCAGCGCGCGCTGGAGGCCTTGGGCGCCGCGTTGAGAGCGTTGCAGGCCTCGGCGCGGCCTTTCTTCGATGCGGCGGATGCCGCGTGGGAGGCTGGCGCGACCGCCGCGGTGCCCGTCGACGCGCAAGAGCTCGCGCTTCTCCTCGATGCGCTGCGCCGGCAAAGCGTGGACGCGATGTCTCTCTACGACGACCTCGGGCTGCCGCTCAGGGCCTCGCTCGGCCGCGAGCGCTTCCTGGCGCTGGACGAGGCGATGCAGGGACTTGAGTTCAAGCGCGCGCTCGAGATCCTGCAGAGCGAGGCGTCGGTCTAGGCGTGGCGGGCGCCGCTGAGGATCGCGCCCGGGCGGCGGCGTCAGCTTCGTTTCGTGCGCCGCGCGCGGATCAGCAAGGCGTACACGCCCAGGTTGAGCACCGCGACGAACACGCCCAGGCCGATCTGCACGCCGCGCGTGAGGCCGGCCGGGTAGATCACTGCCAGCAGGTAGTGTTCGACGAAGCCGCCGCCATAGCCAGGCTGGCCGGCCGCATGGCGCAAGGCATTCTCGAGCGGCGTGAGGGGGCAGATCCAGCCGACGCACGCGACCCACGCCGCCCAGGCGACGGCCGGCAAGTGCAGCCAGGCAAGGCGCGGCCAGCGCCACACCAGAGCGCCGCCGCCCAGGACGAAGAGGATGAAGAGGCCATGCAGGACGAGCAGGGCATCGGCCAGCGCGCGGTCGCTCATGGAGTGGCGGTGGCAAAGGGTGGAAGGGGAGGCTTGTCCATCGGGTCGGAGCGCAGGCACGCGGCATGTTTGCACGGGCCGCCGGGGTGGGCCAAACCTATAATCGATTGTTCAAGCAAATCAAGCAGTTAGGTGGGTTCGATGCAGCGGCTGCCCGCAGCCGGCCGCCTCTGCAGAAGCCAAATCCAAGATGAGCCAGCCCACCGTCACCGTCGCCGACATCCGCAAGACCTTCCTCGATTTCTTCGCGACCAAGGGGCACACGGTCGTGCCTTCGAGTTCGCTCGTGCCGGCCAACGACCCGACCCTGATGTTCACCAACTCCGGCATGGTGCAGTTCAAGGACGTGTTCCTCGGCACCRACAAGCGCCCCTACGTGCGCGCCGCCTCGGTGCAGGCCTGCCTGCGGGCCGGCGGCAAGCACAACGACCTGGAGAACGTCGGCTACACCGCGCGCCACCATACCTTCTTCGAGATGCTGGGCAACTGGAGCTTCGGTGACTACTTCAAGCGCGAGTCGCTCAAGTGGGCCTTCGAACTGCTGACAGAGGTCTACAAGCTGCCGGCCGAGAAGCTCTGGGCCACGGTCTACATCGAGGACGACGAGGCCTACGACATCTGGACCCGGGAGATCGGCCTGCCGCCCGAGCGCGTGGTGCGAATCGGCGACAACAAGGGCGGGCGCTACATGTCCGACAACTTCTGGATGATGGCCGACACCGGCCCCTGCGGCCCTTGCAGCGAGATCTTCTACGACCACGGCCCGGAAATCGCCGGCGGTCCGCCCGGCAGCCCGGACGAGGACGGCGACCGCTACATCGAGATCTGGAACAACGTGTTCATGCAGTTCGACATGCAGCCCGACGGCAGCGTGAAGCCGCTGCCCGCGCCCTGCGTCGACACCGGCATGGGGCTGGAGCGGCTGGCCGCGATCCTGCAGCACGTGCACAGCAACTACGAGATCGATATCTTCGCGGCCCTGATCAAGGCCGCTTCGCGCGAGACGGGCGAGAAGGACATCGAGAACAAGAGCCTGCGCGTGATCGCCGACCACATCCGCGCCACGGCCTTCCTGGTGGCCGACGGCGTGATCCCGTCGAACGAGGGCCGCGGCTACGTGCAGCGGCGCATCGTGCGCCGCGCGATCCGCCACGGCTACAAGCTGGGCCAGAAGAAGCCCTTCTTCCACAAGCTGGTGCCCGACCTCGTGGCGCTGATGGGCGATGCCTACCCGAAGCTGCGAGCCGACGAGAAGCGCATCACCGAGACGCTGAAGGCGGAGGAGGAGCGCTTCTTCGAGACGCTGGCCAACGGCATGGAAATCCTCGATGCGGCACTGGCCGGCGGCGCCAAGGTGCTGCCGGGCGACGTGGCCTTCAAGCTGCACGACACCTATGGCTTTCCGCTCGACCTGTCGGCCGACGTCTGCCGCGAACGCGGGGTGGCGGTCGACGAGGCCGGCTTCCACGTCGCGATGGAAAGGCAGAAGGCCGCCGGCCGCGCCGCGGGCAAGTTCAAGATGGACCGCGCCGTGGAGTACACGGGCGCCGGCAATCTCTTCACCGGCTATGAGCGCCTGGAAGAGCAGGCGCGCGTCACGGCGCTGTACTTCGAGGGCGCGCCGGTGCGGCAGCTCGCCGAGGGGCAGCCCGGCATCGTCGTGCTGGACACCACGCCCTTCTATTCCGAGAGCGGCGGCCAGGTCGGCGACCAGGGCGTGCTGGTCGCCGAAGGCGTGCAGTTCGGTGTCGAGGACACGCAGAAGATCAAGGCCGACGTGTTCGGCCACCACGGCACGCAGACGCAGGGCACGCTGAAGATCGGCGACGTCGTGACTGCGCGCGTCGACACCGAGCGCCGCGCCGCGACCATGCGCAACCACAGCGTCACCCACCTGATGCACAAGGCCTTGCGTGAGGTGCTGGGCGAGCATGTGCAGCAGAAGGGTTCGCTGGTCGACGCCGACAAGACGCGCTTCGACTTCGCGAACAACACGGCCGTCACGCCCGCGCAGATCCTCGAGATCGAGCGGCGCGTGAACGCCGAGATCCTCGCCAACCAGGCGACGCAGGCGCGCGTGATGGACATGGAGTCGGCGCAGAAGACCGGCGCAATGATGCTGTTCGGCGAGAAGTACGGCGAGACCGTGCGCGTGCTCGACATCGGCTCCAGTCGCGAGCTCTGCGGCGGCACGCACGTGGCGCGCACCGGCGACATCGGGCTCTTCAAGATAGTGAGCGAAGGCGGCGTGGCGGCCGGTGTCCGCCGCATCGAGGCCGTGACCGGCGCCAACGCCCTGGCCTATCTGCAGCAGCTGGAAGCCACGGTCAACAGCGTGGCCGCCACGTTGAAGACGCCGGCCTCCGAACTGCAAGGGCGCCTCACGCAGGTGCTCGAACAGGTGCGCGCGCTGGAGCGCGAGGTGGGGTCGCTCAAGGGCAAGCTCGCTTCTTCCAAGGGCGACGAGCTGCTGGCGCAGGCGGTCGATGTCAACGGCGTGAAGGTGCTGGCGGCCAAGCTCGACGGGGCCGACGCGAAGACGCTGCGCGACACCATGGACAAGCTCAAGGACAAGCTCAAGACCGCGGCCATCGTGCTTGCTGCCGTCGAGGGCGGCAAGGTGCAGATCGCGGCCGGCGTCACGGCCGACACCATGGGCAAGCTGAAGGCGGGCGAACTCGTCAACTTCGTGGCCCAGCAGGTGGGCGGCAAGGGCGGCGGCAAGGCCGACATGGCAATGGCCGGCGGCACCGATGCCGCGGGCTTGCCGGCGGCGCTCCAATCGGTACGGGGCTGGGTCGCCGAGCGGACCTAGACGCGCGCGATGACCGATGCCGAAGCCGTCGACGTGCTCGTGATGGGCGCCGGCGCGATCGGCTGCTTCATCGGCGGCAGCCTCGCGGCGACGGGCGTGCGGGTGGCGCTCGTGGGGCGGCCGCGCGTCCTGAGGGCGGTGGCGCTGCACGGGCTCAAGCTCACGGATATCGACGGCGTCGAGCGCCGCGTGTCGCCGGGCTTGTTGCATCTGTCGGAAGAGGTGCCCACCGGGATCAAGCCGGCACTGGTGCTGCTGACGGTCAAGAGCGGCGCGACGGCCCGGGCCGCGGCCCAGCTCTCGGCGGCGCTGCCCCCCGGGACGGTGGTGGTGTCGATGCAGAACGGCATCTCCAATGCGGCGACCGCATCGCATGTCGCGCCCTCGCTTCATGTGCTGCCCGGGATGGTGCCCTACAACGTGGCGGAGCTCGGGCCCGGCGTCTTCCACCGCGGCACCACCGGGCGGCTGGCCGCGCAGGACCATCCGATGTTGCGGCGCTGGACCTCGGTGTTCGCGCGTGCCAGGGTACCGATGGATCTCTACCGGGATCTCACGCCGATCCAGTGGGGCAAGCTGCTGCTCAATCTCAACAACCCGGTCAATGCCCTGTCGGGTCTGCCCCTGCGCGAGGAACTGATGGACCGCGGCTACCGGCGCTGCCTCGCCGCGCTGATGGACGAGGCGCTCGAGGCGCTGTCGTGGGCGGGCATCAAGCCGGCCCAGCTCGCCGCCGTGCCGGCGCATCGCCTGCCCGCCATCCTGCGGCTGCCGACGCCCTTGTTCCGGGTGATCGCGGCGCGCATGCTGCGCATCGACGCCAAGGCGCGCTCGAGCATGGCGGACGACCTCGCGCTCGGGCGCCGCACCGAGATCGACGCGTTCTGCGGCGAGGTGGTGCGCCTCGCGGCTGCCAACGGCGCGACGGCGCCGTGTAATGCGAAGATGGTCGAGTTGCTGGAGGCCTGGCCCCAGCGGCACGAGCACTTGTCATCGCAGCGGTTGCAGGCCGAGCTGGGCTTGCTGGCAAGCGACGCACGATCCGGGGCATAGGGCGCGCATCCCGATCGGCAAGGCCTGATTCCGGGGCTGGGCGCGCGTCGATTTCGCGCGCAGCTCTCGCGCGCTACGCCCGAGCGCCTGCCGCGGGCGCCACGATGGCGCCTTCGATGCGGTGGCGCGCGAGCGAGTCGCGCACGAAGCCGCTGGTCTTCATCTCCTCGACGAATGCCGACAGCACCGCCGCCGCTTCGGCGCCGCGGGAGGTCGGCGTGCCCATCGCCTGCTGGATCACCATGAAACGCCCGGGCAGCAGGCGCAGCCCGCCGGTTCGCGCGGCGTCCATTTCGAGCTGTTGCTTCACGCCTGCCGCGACGTCGGCGTTCTCCGTGAGGAAGGCCTGCACGACGGCGGGCGAGGTCGGCGCGCGCATGATCTGCGCGGACTTGAGTTCGCGCGTCAGGTACAGGTCGTAGGCGCTGCCCTTGCCGACCATGATGCGGCGCCCGGGCTGGTCGACCTCTGCGTTGTCCTTCAGCGGCGAGTCCTGGCGCACGAGATACGCGCCTTCGATGAGCACGTAGGGCGCGGTGAAGCGGATGCCCTCGCCGCGCAGCGGGTCGATGGCGAAGAAGCCGATGTCCGCCTGCTCGGCCTTCACCGCATCCACCGACTTGCCGGCCGCATCGAAGACCACCAGTTCGACCTCCACCCCGAGCCGCTGCGCGAAGGCGCGCGCGAGATCGATGGACACGCCCACCGGCTGGCCCGTCGCCGGGTCCTTGTTGGCAAGGATCGGATTGCCGAGGTTGATGGAGGCGCGCAGCTTGCCGGTGGGGGCGAGGGCGGAGACGACGGAGGGCGGGATCTTTGGCGTCATGGTGCAGGCGGTGGTCAGCAAGGCCGAGCCCGCCAGGGATGCCAGCAGGCCGCGGCGGGTGATGGGCAGCGGCCCGCCAGTATGCCGGAGCATCCTCAGTTCCTGTAGCTGGCGTCGACCCTGTCGAGCTTGCGGATCAGCGAGGGCCAGACGAAGGCGCCGCCGAGGCCGCCGGTCTGCACCTTCAGCGCCTGGCTCACGCCATCGATGATCTGCGGATGCACCTGGGTCAGTTCGCCGCCGCCGGACTGCGCCGCGATCTGGATCTGGCAGGTGTTCTCGAAGGTGTACATCGAGAGAAAGGCGTCGGCGATGGTCTTGCCCACGGTGAGCAGGCCGTGGTTGCGCAGCATGAGGAAGTTGGCGCTGCCCATGTCGGCCTGCAGGCGCGGCTTCTCCTCGTCGCGGAAGGCGACGCCTTCGTAGTCGTGATAGGCGAGCGAGGCCAGCACGAAGGTCGACTGCTGGCTGATCGGGAGCACGCCGTTCTTCTGCGCGCTGACCGCGATGCCGGCGCGCGTGTGGGTGTGCAGCACGCATTGCACGTCTTCGCGCGCCGCGTGCACGGCGCTGTGGATCACGAAGCCCGCCGGATTGACCGGGTAGGGCGAATCGATCACCTTGTTGCAGTCCTTGTCGACCTTGATCAGGCTCGATGCGGTGATCTCGTCGAACATCAGGCCGTAGGGATTGATGAGGAAGTGGTGCTCGGGGCCGGGCACGCGCGCGCTGATGTGGGTGAAGACCAGGTCGCTCCAGCCGTACAGCGCGACCAGCCGGTAGCAGGCGGCGAGGTCGAGGCGCAGCTGCCATTCCTCGGCGCTGACGAGTTTCCTGATTTCGCTTTCGGTGCTGGCGTTCATGGGTTTGTCTCCTGGGGGGTGGGCACGGGGAATTCGCCTGCCACTGTAGACCGTCGCCCGGTTTGCCGCTGTCAGGCAGCGGACAGCTCAGCGCAGAACCCGGCCGTCCGCGGTGATGCTGATGAGGTCGATGCTGCGCGCCGAATCGCGCAGGCCGGGGCGCAGGTTGATACGGAAGCCGCCGACGTCGTAGTCGGTCATGCCCGCCATGACACGCTGCAAAGTCGCGGGCGTGAAGCTGCGGCCGGCGCGGCGGATGGCTTCGCCCGCGGCCTTGGTCGCGATGAAGCCCTCCAGGCCTTCGTAGGAGGCTGTCTGGTCGGAGTTGTCGACGGCAGCCAGGTATTCCTTGACGATGGGGATGGCCGATGGGCGCGGCGAAGGCACGACCTGCGAGATCACGATGCCGCCGATGTCCTTGCCCAGCGCGACGTAGAGCGGATCGATGCCGACGATGGAAAAAGCCATGAAGCTGCCGGCATAGCCGCCCTTGCGCAGCTTGCGGATCACATTGGCCGTGGCGCCGGAGAGCGACACCAGGATGATCGCCTGCGGTGCCTGCTTCTTCACGGCCGCGAGTGCCGCATCGACCTTGTCGCCAGCTTCGGGCACCAGCGCGGAGGCCACCAGCGGATCGAGCTTGAGTTCGGCCACGGCCTGCTGCACCGCCGCCAGGCCGGCGCGGCCCATGGCGTCGTCGTCACCGATCAAGGCGATGCGCGTCTGGCCGACGGTGGCGCACTGGCGCACGATCTTGAAGGCCTCGTCGGCCATGCTGGGCCGGACGTGGAAGACGTTCGGGTGCCCCGGGCCGCGAAGTTCGTCGGAGGCGGCGAAGGGCGCGAACAGCAGCGCGCCCTGCTGGGCTGCAACCGCTGCGCCGGCGTCGCTGCTCGCGGTCCCGACGAAGCCGAACAGCATGTCCGCCTTGTCGGTGCCGAGGAGGGTGCGTGCGTTGGCCGTGGCCTTGGCGGCGTCATAGCTGTCGTCGAGCTGGATCAGCTTCAGCTGGATTCCCGCGACGGCGTTGCTTTCGTTGAACTGCGTGGCGTAGAGCCGGCAGCCCGCCGCGAAGGCAAGGCCGATCTCGCTGGCCGCTCCGGTCAGGGGGACCGATTGGCCGAGGATCACGGTGCGCGCGCCGGGTGCGGCGGCGGGGGTGCGCGTGCCTTGCGCATGGCTGGGCCGGCTCGCGCAGAGTCCACTGCCCAGCAGAAGGGCGGCGCCCGCCGTGCCCATCCATTGCCTGCGTGACCGATCCATTTGGAAACCTTTCGCTACGAAAGCAAAAAAATGTATCAAGTTCACTGTTACAGACAAAGGTCGTAAGTCACATTCCGCTCGTCTTAAATAATGTGAACTTTTGTATTGCTAATGTGGCTTTTTGCACGCGGCGAAAGCGGCCGGCAATGTCAATATCCGCGGCTGATTTCCGGATCCCGTGACGGACCCCACCCATGAAAAAAAAGCCATCCGACGCCGCACTGCTTGAAACCGCCCTCGCCACCATCGAACAGGTGCTGGCGCGCGCCGACAGCGAAATGCAGGGCACGCCCTATCTGGGGCCCACCGTGAACATGACCCTCGAAGGCCTGGAGTCCCCAGGACCGATGGGCGAGGGCCGCTTCCACGCGAGCGCGGCGCAGTCGGCCCTCAACATCTGCCTGAGCTCGGCGGCCGCTCTGGTGGACGTGAGCAAGACGCTGATGCATCGCCCGGCATTGAGCCGCGCGGCGCCCGAACTCGATCGCGAGTGGAGGGCACTGGTCGCCTACACGAAGACGGCGAGCCGCTCGGCCTACCGTGCGGCGCTCATCCTGGCGGCGCAGCAGAACGTCCGCGCGGCCCAGAGCGGCGCGCCGTCGGATGACGGGCTGCGCCTGAGCAACTACTAAGAAACTCATGCCATCGAACGCCGAATTTGACTGTGACCCCGGTTTCATGCCCCGGGGTCAGGCCTGCCTGATGGCGAACTACTGAGCCCGGGGTTCAGACGCGCTCGAACACCACGTCCCACACGCCGTGGCCCAGCTTGAGGCCTCGGTTCTCGAACTTGGTGAGCGGCCGGTACGCGGGCTTGGGCGCATAGTCCTGCGCCGTGTTGCGCAGCAGGGGTTCCTGCGAGAGAACTTCGAGCATCTGCTCGGCATAGGGCTGCCAGTCGGTCGCGCAATGCAGGTAGCCGCCGCTGGCCAGCCGGTCCGCGAGCTTGCGCACGAAGGGCGCCTGGATCAGCCGGCGCTTGTTGTGCCGCGTCTTGTGCCACGGATCCGGAAAGAACACATGCACGCCGGCCAGTGACGCGGGCGGCAGCATGTGGTCGATCACGTCGACGGCGTCGTGGGCGCAGATGCGGATGTTCTGCAGCTTCTGCGCGCCGATGCGCTTGAGCAGCGCGCCGACGCCCGGCTCGTGGACCTCGCAACACAGGAAGTTCTTCTCGGGCATCAGCGCCGCGATGTGCGCGGTGGCTTCGCCCATGCCGAAACCGATCTCGAGCACGGTGGGTGCGTCACGGCCGAAGGCGGTCTCGAAGTCGAGCGGCTCCTCGCGATAGGGCAGCAGGAAGCGGGGGCCGAACTCTTCATAGGCGCGCGCCTGGCCGTCGGTCGTGCGGCCCGCGCGCCGGACGAAGCTCTTGAGGCGGCGGTGCAGGGGGTGCGCCTCGCCGGTCGGGGCATCTTCGGGCGTGGCATCGGTGGGCGGATCGCGGGGGAGTTCGGTGGTCATGGGACTGTTCATCAAGGCCGCGGATTGTAGAGAGCGCGCCATTCGGGCACCCATTGCGCCAGTGCCGAGGCGATCGATGAAGCAGTGGTCGCATACAGCCCGAGCGCCTGCGCGGCCGCGCCGAGCGCCGCCAGCGCGGCGGCGGGCGAGTCGGTGGCGAGTGGGGTTGCGCCGTTCTGCTTGGAGAGCTTGTCGCCGTCGGCGCCGAGCACGAGTGGCGTGTGCAGGTAGCTCGGCGTGGGCAGGCCGAGCGCCTGCTGCAGCAGGATCTGGCGCGCCGTGTTGTCCGCCAGGTCCTCGCCGCGCACGACATCGGTCACGCCCTGTTCGGCATCGTCGACCACGACCGCAAGCTGATAGGCCCATGGCCCGTCGGCGCGCTTGAGCACGAAGTCGCCGACTTCGCGCGCCACGTCCTGCTGCTGGTCGCCGAGGCGGCGGTCGCTCCATTGCAGCAGCGTGCGCTGGCGCGCGGCTTCGAAGGCCGTGGTGGCGAATCGCCATGCCCGTGCCGGCTTGCCATGCAGCCCGTCGCGGCAGGTACCGGGGTAGACGCGTTCGCCATGGCGCCGGTGCGCCGCGCCCAGGCGCGCGAGGGCGAGGTCGATGTCCTTGCGCGAGCAGCCGCAGGGATAGGCCAGCCGCGACGCCCTGAGGCGGTCGAGCGCGCGCTGGTAGGCGTCGGCGCGCTGCGTCTGCCAGACCGGCGGCGCGTCGGGCAGGAGGCCGCAGGCGGCGAGCTGCGAGAGGATATGTTCCCCCATGCCGGGCAGGCAGCGCTCGGTATCGGCGTCCTCGATGCGCACCAGCCAGCGCGCCTGCGGACCCCGGGCGCGCACATCGAGCCAGCTGGCCAGGGCGGCCACCAGCGAACCGGCGTGAAGAGGGCCCGTCGGCGAGGGCGCAAAACGACCGATGCGGATCATCGCCCGCGCGGTTTCACGCCACCTTGAGCGCCAGCGTGAGGCCCGACAGGAAGGCGTCTTCCACGCGGTGGCCCATGCACCAGTCGCCCGCGATGCCGATGCGGGCTTTGGCGTCCCACAGATGCTGCTTGCCGACCGGCACCTGGGTCTGGGCCTCCGGCCAGCAGCGGGCCTGCGCGTGCGAGGGCTCGGCGCGGATGCCGGTGATCTCGGAGAAGGCGCGCAGGAGCTTGGCTTCGACGCGTGCCGCATCGTCGCGCAGATGCTCTTGCGACCATGCGGCGCTGGCTTGAAGCGTCCAGCGTTCGATGCGGTCGCGGCCCGGCTTGGAGGATTCGCGCGCGAGCCATGCGACGCGGTGGTGCGTGCTTCGCGCGGCATTCCATTGCGGGCCGAGATGCGACATGTTGGCCTGGTTGGCCTGCGGGAAGGCAATCATGAGCGTCCAGCAGGGCGCGATGCGCACCGCTTCGATCTTCTGGTTGAGTTCCGAGGAAAGCTTGCCGTCGCCGAGCAGGGCGCGGGTGCGCGCCGGCGGCACAGCGAGCAGCACGGCGTCGAAGCCGGAGTAGACGTGCTGCGCATCGCCGGCGCCCGTGGTGCGCAGTTGCCAGCGCTTGCCGTCGAGCGCATCGCGCTCGATCTGCGTCACCTGCGTCTGGGTGACGAGCATGTCTGCGAGCGGCGCGGCCCAGTAGGCGGCCAGCGCGTCCATGCCGGGCTGCGCGACCCAGTGCGGCTCGAGCGCGGGCAGGGCGGCCTCGGCCACCCGGCCGTGCGCATCGAGCACGCGCACGAGGTTGGCGCTCCAGGGCCTGCAGATCTGGGGTGCGGTTTCCAGCGCGCGCGCGAAGCGCGGGTCGCGCACGGTGAAGTATTGCGTGCCGCTGTCGAAGCGGCCGAAGGGCGTGGATTCGCTCGCCATGCGCCCGCCGACCGCGGCCTCGCGCTCGAACACGGTGACGCGGTGACCCGCTTGCAGCAAGGTGCGCGCGCATGCCACGCCGGCCATGCCGGCGCCGACGACGGCGTAGTGACGGGATGCGGGTGTTCGGTGGCGATCGGCGGTGGGGCGAGTGATCATGGAAGTCTCTTTCTGGTGGCGGGCACAAGCTGACTCTAACCGGGTTGAAGGGGTGGCCTGCGCCGGGTCTATCTTCCCCGGTGCCGCTCCAGCAGCGCCTTGCGGGTTCCTTCGTGCTCGAACTGGGCGAGCCACCATTCGAGCGCGCGCCCGGGCTTTCCGGCGGTGCGCACGCGCCAGGCGCAGTGCATGGTGGCGACCGGCAGCACGCGCTCGGTCTTGCGTTCGACGAGATGGCCGGCCTCGATGTACGGGCGCGCCATGGGCTCGGGCAGGAAGCCGCCGCCGAGGCCATGGAGTTGCGCGGCGAGCTTGGCCTGCATCGTCGGCACCGTGAGCACGTCCTGTCCGCCCACGAGGTTGACCGTCATGCTCGGCCCGGAGCGCGCGGAATCCGCCGCGGCCACGGCGCGATGCAGGCGCAGCACGTCGTCGGAGATCGGCTCCTTCTGCCGCGCGAGCGGATGGTGCGGCGCGACGGCGAAGACGAAGGGCAGCTTGCCCAGCGGCCGGCTGCGGATGCCCGTGGCCGTGAAGGCGAGGCTGGCCGCATCCATCACCGCGCCGATGGCGAGATCGGCCTCGCCGGTGGTCAGTGCCTCGATGGTGCCGAGCAGCGTCTCGTCGCGCAGCTTCAACCGCGTCGGCGGGTCGAGCGCGTAGAAGGCGGTGGCGAGGTCGAGCATCGGGTCGCGCGCGATCACGCTGTCGATGGCGATCGTGAGCATCGGCTCCCAGCCGGTGGCGATGCGCTTGACGCGGTTGGCCACCGCGTCGATCTCGCCGAGCATGCGCGATGCCTCGCGCAGCAGTTCCTCGCCGGCCTCGGTCACCCGTGCCTGGCGGCCGCCGCGGTCGAAGAGCAGCACGTCGAGCGCGTCCTCGATCAGGCGCACCCGGTAGCTCAGGGCGCTGGGCACGAGGTTCAGCGACCGGGCTGCCGCGGCGAAACTGCCGGTGCTGGCCACGGTCTGCAGCATCGACAGCGCATCGGGCGTCAGAACGTCTCGGGCAGTAGGCATGGCATTCGATCGTTCAAAAAAATTGAATGATGCCATCAAAGCCCGGCGCTTTCGCAAGGGGTGTACGGGCCTAAAGTTCCATACATCCGCTGCGCACAGGGCGCGGCATCTCGAAGGCCCCACAAAATGACGGGGGCAGGAGTTCAACGATGTTGCAAGTCCGTAAATCCCAGGAACGCGGTTACGCCGATCATGGCTGGCTGCGCTCCTTCCACAGCTTCTCCTTCGCCGGTTACTATGACCCGGCCCACATGGGTTTTGGCAACCTGCGCGTGATCAATGAAGATCGCGTCGCCGCGGGCGCCGGCTTCGGCACCCATGGCCACAAGGACATGGAAATCATCAGCTACGTGCTCTCCGGCGAGCTCGCGCACAAGGACAGCATGGGCAATGTGGAGTCGATCCCGCCGGGCGACGTGCAGCGCATGAGCGCCGGACGGGGCGTGATGCACAGCGAGTTCAACCACAAGGCCGACCAGACCACGCACTTCCTGCAGATCTGGATCGAGCCGAATGTTCGCGGCATCGCACCGGGCTATGAGCAAAAGAGCTTTCCCGATGCCGAGAAGCGCGGCCAGCTGCGCCTGGTGGCCTCGCCCGACGGCGCGGACGGTTCCGTGCTCGTGCATGCCGATGCCCGCTTGTTCGCGGGGCTGCTCGACGGCGATGAGAAGGCCAGCCTGGCGCTCGACCCGAAACGCAAGAGCTACGTGCACTTGGTCAAGGGCGAGCTCGAAGTCAACGGCCAGAAGCTGAGCGGCGGCGATGCCGCGATGCTCGAAGGCGAATCGCAGCTCACGCTCGGCGCCGGCAAGGATGCCGAAGTGCTGGTATTCGATCTCGCGGCTTGATTGTTCCTTGCGTTACTTGCGAAAGCAGCCGCTTTTTCCGCCGCGTCACCGGTGACGCGGCCTTCTTCAATCTCAGGAGTTATTCCATGACAAGCACCACTCTCTCATCCTCGAACGCCGGCTCGCTGGCCACCACCACGGCGCAGGACACGCTGACCCTCATCGGCCGCGTCCTGATCGCGTCGCTGTTCATCCCGGCGGGCTTCAACAAGCTCATGGGCTTTGCCGGCACCGTGGGCTACATCAGCTCGGTGGGCCTGCCGCTGCCGCAGGTCGCCGCGGCGATTGCGATCATTGTCGAACTGGGCTTCGGCATCCTTCTGCTCGTGGGCTACAGGGTGCGTCTCACGGGGCTCGTGATGGCGATTTTCACGATCGCAACCGCCGTGTTCTTCCACAACTACTGGGCCATGGTCGCCGAGAAGGTCGCGATGAACCAGTTGAACTTCTACAAGAACATGGCCATCGCGGGCGGTCTGTTCGCATTCGCGGCCTTCGGCGGCGGACGCTTCGGCATCGACAAGCGCTGAGCGTGCACACTACGGTCGCATGACCGATATCGTTGTCGTCTTTCATTCAGGGTACGGCCACACGCAGCGCGTCGCGCAGGCGGTGGCCGAGGGCGCGGGCGCATACCTGCTGGCGATCGATGCCGACGGCAATCTCCCGGCCAACGGCTGGGACTTGCTGGCCGCGGCGGACGCGATCATCATGGGTTCGCCCACCTACATGGGCGGCGTGAGCTGGCAGTTCAAGAAGTTCGCGGATGCATCCTCCAAGGTCTGGTTCACCCAGGGCTGGAAGAACAAGCTCTTCGCGGGCTTCACCAACAGCGCCGCCATGAACGGCGACAAGACCGCCGCGCTGACCTACCTGTGGCACCTTGCGATGCAGCACAGCGGCCTGTGGGTCAGCCTCGGCATCATGCCGAGCAACGACAAGGCGGCCCGGCGCGACTCGATCAACTACGTCGGCGGTTATGCCGGACTGCTGACCACCTCGCCCACCGACGCGAGCCCGGCCGAGATGTCCCGTGGCGACCTCGACACCGCGCGCGCCTTCGGCGAACGCGTGGCCGAGGTGGCAAGATCGCGCACCTAGGACGCCACGGCCCACACACGGAGACCACCATGAGTTCAGCGCAGCTGCTTCAACCGCACGACAAGGATCTTGGCGGGGGCTTCAAGGTTCGCCGGCTGCTGCCCGCCACGAAGCGGCGTTCGGTCGGCCCCTTCGTGTTCTTCGACCATTTCGGCCCGGCGACCGAGACGCCCGGCAAGGCGCACGACGTGCGGCCCCATCCGCACATCGGCCTCGCGACGGTGACCTACCTCTTCGAAGGCGTGATGGTGCATCGCGACAGCCTGGGCGTGGTGCAGGAGATCCGACCCGGCGCGATCAACTGGATGACGGCGGGGCGCGGCATCGTGCATTCCGAGCGCAAGCCCGAGAACCTTCTGGATGCGACCTACGTGAACCACGGCCTGCAGCTCTGGGCCGCATTGCCCCAGGCGCATGAGGAAGACGAACCCAGCTTCTCGCACACTGCGGCGGCCGACATTCCCGCGGTCGAGGTGCGGGGCGTCGCGGTGCGGGTGCTGGTGGGCGAGGCCTTCGGCGTTTGCTCGCCGGTGCCGACGCTGGCGAAGACGCTCTATCTCGACCTCGCGCTGCCCGCGGGGAGTCGCATCGAGCTGCCGGCGCTGGCCGCGGAGATGGCGGTCTATGCCATCGACGGCCCGGTGTCGCTGGACGGCGAAGCCATCGCCCAGCACACCATGGCCATGCTGCCCGAAGGCGAGGGCGGCACCCTGCAGGCGCGAGATGCGGTGCGCGTAGTGGTGATCGGCGGCGATCCGCTCGATGGTCCGCGCTTCATCACCTGGAACTTCGTGTCCAGCCGGCGCGAGCGCATCCTCGAAGCGGGCGAGGACTGGGCCGCGCAGCGCATGGGCCACGTGCCCGGCGAGACCGAATTCATTCCGCTGCCGGGCCATCCGTTCCAGGTCCAGACGCCGGCCGATACCGGCAGCACGCCTGTCTGAGGCAGGGGCCTGAGGCAGGGGCCGGGCCGGCTCAGCGCTTGATCGCGATGTCCGGGTCCTCGCCGGCACGGGCGCTGGCGCCGCTGGCCCGGGCGCTGAGGTCGGGCGCCAGCGTTTCGCGGCCGTCGAACACGAAGCACTCGCCGTGGTAGTGCGCGCCGCCGACCTGCTCGAAATACTTGAGGATGCCGCCTTCGAGCTGCAGCACATCGGCGACGCCGGCCTCGCGCATCAGGATCGCGGCCTTCTCGCAGCGGATGCCGCCGGTGCAGAAGCTCACGACCGTCTTGCCCGAGAGCTCTTCTCGGTGCCTCTCGAGCGCCTTCGGAAACTCCGTGAACTTGCCGATGCGCCAGTCGATGGCGCCGTCGAAGCTGCCATGGTCGACCTCGAAGGCGTTGCGCGTGTCGAGCAGTGCGACGGGCTTGCCCGCATCGTCGTGGCCCTGGTCGAGCCAGCGCTTGAGCGTCGGCGCGTCGACGCCGGGGGCGCGTCCCGCGGCCGGCTGGATGGCGGGGTGGTCCATGCGGATGATCTCGCGCTTGCGCTTGACCAGCATGCGTCGGAAAGGCTGGGCTTGGGACCAGCTCTCCTTGGCTTCCAGGTCGGCGAAGCGCGCATCGGCGCGCAGGCCTTGCAGGAAGGCGCGCACCTCCGGCGCGGTGCCGGCGACGAACAGGTTGATGCCCTCGGGCGCGAGCAGGACGGTACCCTTCAGTCCGAGCGCATGCGTGCGGATGCGAAGGGCGTCGCGCAGGGCTTCCGCGTCGTCGATCGGGACGAACTTGTAGGCGGCGATATTCAAAATCTCTTGCACGGGGCGCGATTGTAGGGAGTGCCACATCACATGGTGGAGGGGACGCTTTCTACAATGGGCGGATGTTCGTTCACCTGCGCCTGCACACCGAGTTTTCCGTCGTCGACGGCACCAACCGAATCGATGAAGCCGTCAAGGCCGCCGCGGCGGACCGCCAGCCCGCACTGGCGATCACCGATCTCAACAACCTCTTCGGCGCCATCAAGTTCTACAAGGAAGCGCGCGGCAAGGGGGTCAAGCCCGTGTTGGGCGCGGAGGTCTTCCTCGAAGGCCTGGGCGCCGAGATCGGCGCGCTCACCCGCATCGTGCTGCTGGTGCAGAACACGGAAGGCTACCTCCACCTCTGCGAGCTGCTGGCCCGCGCCTGGACCCAGAACGTGGGCCGCGGGCAGGCGCAGGCCGTCTGCAAGCTGGCCTGGCTGGAAGAGCTGCAGGGCGGGCTGATCGCGCTGTCGGGCGCGCAGGCCGGGCCGCTGGGCGCGGCGCTGCTGCAGGGGCAGGAGGAGCGCGCGGCGGAGATCGCGCTGCAACTGGCGGGGCTGTTTCCGCACCGCTTCTACCTCGAGCTGCAGCGCGCCGGCCGGCCCGACGACGAGCCGCACGTGATCGCCGCGGTGCAGCTGGCCGCGCGGCTGCGGCTGCCGGTGGTCGCCACGCATCCGGTGCAGTTTGCCGGTCCGGACGACTACGAGGCGCACGAGGCGCGCGTGTGCATCTCCGAAGGCGAGATCCTCGGCAACCCGCGCCGCGTGCGCAGGTTCACGCGCGACCAGTACTTCAAGTCCGCGGCCGAGATGGAGCAGCTCTTTGCCGACGTGCCGAGCGCGATCGCCAACACGGTCGAGATCGCCAAGCGCTGCAACCTGACGCTGGTGCTCGGCAAGCCGCAGCTGCCGAACTTTCCGACGCCCAACGGCATGCCGATCGAGGCCTACTTCCGCGTCGCTTCCTTCGAGGGGCTCGAGGAACGCCTCGCGCATCTGTACCCCGACGTCGCGAAGCGCGATGCCCAGCGCCCGCGCTATGTGGAGCGGCTGGAGTTCGAGATCAACACGATCCAGAAGATGGGCTTCCCCGGCTACTTCCTGATCGTGGGCGACTTCATCAACTGGGCCAAGAAGAACGGCTGCCCGGTGGGCCCGGGACGGGGCTCGGGCGCGGGTTCGCTGGTGGCTTACGCGCTGAAGATCACCGACCTCGATCCGCTCGAATACAAGCTGCTGTTCGAGCGCTTCCTGAATCCCGAGCGCGTCTCGATGCCCGACTTCGACATCGACTTCTGCCAGGGCAACCGCGATCGCGTGATCGACTACGTGAAGGACAAGTACGGCCGCGACGCGGTGAGCCAGATCGCGACCTTCGGCACCATGGCCGCGCGCGCGGCCATCCGCGACGTGGGCCGCGTGCTGGACATGAGCTACATGTTCTGCGACGGCATCAGCAAGCTCATCCCCAACAAGCCGGGGCAGCCGGTCACCATCCAGTACCCGCCGTCGCCGAAGGTCGAGGGCGACAAGAACAACTACGCCATCGAGATGGAGCCGCAGCTCGCGGCCCGCATCGAGAAGGAAGAAGAAGTGCGCATGCTGGTCGAGCTCGCGCAGAAGCTCGAAGGCATGACGCGCAACATCGGCATGCACGCGGGTGGTGTGCTGATCGCGCCGGGCAAGCTCACCGACTTCTGCCCGCTCTACCAGCAGCCGGGCAGCGACTCGGCCGTGAGCCAGTACGACAAGGACGACGTCGAAGCCGTCGGCCTGGTGAAGTTCGACTTTCTGGGGCTGGCGACGCTCACCATCCTGGAGATCGCCAAGGACTTCATCATCCAGCGCCACAAGGGCCAGGAGAACTTCGACTACGAGAACATCCGGCTGGACGACGCGCCGACCTACAAGCTCTTCGCCGACGGCAAGACCGAGGCCGTGTTCCAGTTCGAATCGCGCGGCATGCAGGGCATGTTGAAGGACGCGCGGCCGACGCGGCTGGAAGACCTGATCGCCCTCAACGCGCTCTACCGTCCGGGTCCGATGGACCTGATCCCCAGCTTCGTCGCGCGCAAGCACGGGCGCGAGCCGGTGGAGTATCCGCATCCGCTGGTGGAGGAGATGCTCTCGGAGACCTACGGGATCATGGTCTACCAGGAGCAGGTGATGCAGACCGCGCAGATCCTGGGCGGCTACTCGCTCGGCGGTGCGGACTTGCTGCGCCGCGCGATGGGCAAGAAGAAGCTCGAGGAGATGGCCGAGCATCGCGAGATCTTCCGCAAGGGGGCGGCGAAGAACAACATCGACCAGAAGAAGGCCGACGAGATCTTCGACCTGATGGAGAAATTCGCGGGCTACGGCTTCAACAAGTCGCATGCGGCGGCCTACTCGCTGCTGGCCTATCACACGGGCTGGCTCAAGGTTCACTACACGGCCGAGTTCTTCTGCGCGAACATGACCGTGGAAATGGACGACACCGACAAGCTCAAGGTGCTGTTCGAGGACGCGCAGAAGAACTTCGGCATCACCTTCGAGCCGCCGGACGTGAATCGCGGCAACTTCCGCTTCGAGCCGGTCAACGACAAGGTGATCCGCTACGGGCTGGGCGCGGTCAAGGGCACGGGCCAGCTGGCGGTCGAGGCGATCGTCAAGGCGCGGCAGGAAGATGGTCCGTTCAAGAGCCTGTTCGACTTCTGCGTGCGGGTGGACCGCCAGCGCATCAACAAGCGCACGGTCGAGGCGCTGATCAAGGCGGGCGCCTTCGATTCGCTGCAGCAGAACCGCGCATCGCTGGTCGCCTCGGTGGACCGCGCCTTCGAATTCGGCAGCGCCACCGCGGCCAATGCCGCGCAGGTCGACATCTTCGGCGACTGCGAACACGGCTCCGCCACGCAGGAGCCGGACCTCGTCGACGCCACGCCGTGGGGCGTGAAGGAACGGCTGACCTACGAGAAGACGGCGGTCGGCTTCTATCTGTCGGGGCACCTCTTCGACGAGGTCGCGCACGAGGTGCGGCGCTTCTGCAAGCGCGAGATCGACGACCTGCTCGACAGCCGCGACCCGCAGGTGATCGCGGGCATCGTGAGCGACTTCCGGGTGATCAACGGGCAGCGTGGCCGGCTGGCGATCTTCAAGCTGGACGACAAGTCGGGCCAGATCGACGCAACGGCGGACGAAGCGCTCTTCAACGCGAACCGCAATGTGCTGAAGGACGACGAACTGGTGATCGTCAGCGGACGGCTGCAGCCGGGCCGTGGCGGGTTCGAGGCACGCTTTCAGGTCCAGCAGGTGTGGGATCTTGCGGCGGCGCGCTGCCGCTTCGGCAAGTTCCTGCGCGTGGCCGTCAACGGCAAGGCGCCGGACATCGCGCGGCTGGTGAAGGAGTTTCCGCCGCGCACCGAGCAGAGCGAGCATGGCGAGCTGCTGCAGGGCCTGGGCGTGCGGCTGTCGATGGCGCGCGGCGGCGCGCAGGTGGAACTGCAACTGGGCGAGCGCGCGAAGTTCTTCCCGACCGATGCGGCGCTCGCGAGCTGGATGGCGCAGGCCGAATCGGGCAAGGCGGCGGTGGTGTACGAATAGCGACAGACCTTCGCCAACGGGATCGGGTTTGGGCCGCCTGGGCCAACCAATGATTCGGCAACAAGTATTGAATTGAAGATGAAATTGCAATTCGTGGATGTTGTTTTTGACCATTGTCAAAAATGATTATTCAGCGAGAGTGGCGGCGGTCTAAAACAAGAAAGATAGACTGGCGTGGCAACTCGCGGCGGCAAGAGCGCCGGGTGTTGTACGTGGTCTTTCTCGGCTCAAAAGGAACGAGCAAGACCGGCTGTCATTTCAAGACTGAACAACCATGGATCGCATTGAAAACAATTCAGAAGGCACTCATTTTTTAAGACGGGTCATGGGCCGGCGCCGCTCTTCTGGCGCGCCAGACCGAACGAAGTCGTGGCGCCTTCGGACGCTTCTGTTGAGCCTCGGCCTGGGTCTTGGCGTTCCAGCGATGGCCCTGGAAAGCGGTCCCTTGATACAGGGCAGCTACGAGATTCAAACCTGGTTCACGGATTCAGTCGGCCTGACTGACGGAACGGGTTGCATGATGATGATGGGCAGCGACGGGTCGTCCCTCGTTCCCGCGCTTTACCAGTGGCCGGCAGGCGGCTACCACTGCGGATTGGATGCCGCCAACGCACAGGCTATTTGGGACATCTACCCGATCGTCTCTGGCCAGACGGTGCGTCACGTCATCAAGAGCCGCACCAACGGCCAGTGCCTGATTCGCTCGAGCAGCGGCCAGGCCGCAAAGCCAAGCCTGTACCTCTGGGCGGACGCGGCCGACAAGCGTTACTGCGGCTTGCTGAGCGCGGCGGCCTTCATCGCCAATGGCCAGGCCGCGTGGGATTTCACCGGGTTCGAAACCAAGGCGGATGAGGCTGGCGATATCGTTTATTCGGGGCGGCTTCGCCTCGGTGAAGCTGAATTGCATTTCCGGTCCCTTCATGTCCCACCGCCTGGAATTGACTATTCGCCGGCAGAATTCATGGCAGACCCCTTCATTACCGGAATGTGGCGCATGAACCTCTGGTCGACTCTCGCGAAGCCCATTCCTCGCAAGCCTCTATAAGGTGGAAATCATGGATCGTCTTGGAAATTCAAATGATATTCGCCCTCTCCGGAAGACGGGGAGCGGGCGCGGGTTGGCTGGGCGCCTTCGGGCGCTCCTGCTGGGTGCCGGACTGGGCCTTGCCCTTCCGGCGATGGCTCTGGAAAGTGGCCCCTTGATTCAGGGAAGCTACGAGATCGAAGCCTGGTTCATTTTTTCGTATGGGCCGCCGGCCAACACAGGCTGCATGATCGTGGGCAACAACACCGCCCTCGCGCCATCCGCCTACCAGTGGCCGGCAGGCGGCGACTATTGCGGATCGGCCACCCTCAATGGACAAGCGACTTGGAACATCTACCCGATCGTTTCCGGGGAAAAGGTTCGGCATGTCATAAAGAGCAGTACCAACGGTCAGTGTCTGATTCGCGGAAGCGGCGGCCAAGCCGCAAGTCCGAGCCTCTACCTCTGGCAGGACAGCGCGGACAAGCAGTACTGCGGACTCCCGAGCGCGGATGCCTTCATCGCCAATGGTCAGGCCGCATGGGATTTCACCGGACTGGAAACCAAGGTGCACGAGGCAGGTGGCATCGTCTATGCCGGTCAGGTCCGCCTGGGCGGCGCCTCCCTGGGCTTTACAGCCGCCTATGACCGTCGCCGATGCCAGATCTTTCGCTGGCGAATTTTCCAACCATGCCCAACATCGCGGCGAGCTGGCGCATGAATCTCTGGTCAACGCTCGCGAAACCCATTCCGGGCAAGCTTCAGTAAACGGCCGCTGAACTCGTCGAACCGCCGCGGCGAAGTCGCTCCCGAAGGCCCGCGCGGCGGCGAGACTCCGATCGTTCTCGCTGTCAGCGCTTCGGCCGCAGCGTGACGATCAGGCGGGACGGCACCGTGCCGTCAATGTCACGCGGAAGCTTCTCTGTCTTTTGCAGCGCGCGCAGCGCCGCTTCGTCCCAGTTGGCGAGGCCGCTCGACTTGGAGAGCTGGGGCGTGCCAACGATGGTGCCGTCAGGCGCCAGGCGGATGTCGAACTCCGCGCCCGGGTTGCCGTTCACGAGATCCGCATCCGGGAACACGACGTTGGGCCGCACAGCCGCGGCGACCTTGCCGCCATAGCTGCCGGACGGGCCGGAGGACTTCAATGCCGTGCCCTTGGAGTTCTCATCGCCGCTGGCGCCCGCTAGGCCCTGCATGCGCTTGAGCGTAGCCGCGCGATCCGCTGCGGCTTGGGCCGCCTGCTTGGCCTCGGCTTCTTTCTTCTTCGCGGCCTCGGCCTGCTTGGCTTCTGCTTCCTGCTTCTTCTTCAGCTCGGCCTGCTTCTGCTGTGCTTCCAGCTTGCGCTCGGCTTCGTCCTCGGCGCGCTGCTTGGCCTCGAGGTCCTTCTTTTCCTGCGCAGCCTTCTTCGCGGCGTCGAGCTTCTTCTGCTGCTGGGCTTGCTGCTCCAATTCGCGCTCGCGTTCCTTCTGTTGTTCCTTCAGCTTCTTCTCGCGCTCCAGCGCGATATCAGGTGCTCGCGGCGCGGGCGTCGGCTCCGGCGGCGGCTTCACCGCTTGCGGCGGCGGGGGAGGCGGGGGCGGTGGTGCGGGCGTGGGGACCGGCACCGGTGGCGGCACTGGCACAGGTGGAGTCACGGCGCGCGGCGCTGCCTGCTGGACGGTCGACGACCAGAGCTCGGCTTCGACCGCGTCGTTCTCCGCTTCTCGCTTCCAGTTCACGCCCCAGGTCAGCGCGGCAATGAGCAAGGCGTGCGCGATCAGCGCCAGGATGACGGCGCGCGGCGTGCCGCGCTGCGGCGGCGGGGCGAATTCGGGGCGGTCGGCGGCGAGCGACATCTTGCTAGCGGGTCCCGGTGGTGGTGACGGAGAGGCCGACGCGCTCGATGCCGCTGCGCTTGAGCTGGTTCATGGCTTTGACCACGGTTTCGTACTTGACCGACTTGTCGGCGCTGATGATCACCGGGCGCTGGTCGTCCCCGCCTTGCGCGTTCCTCGCGGCCGAGCCGATCTGCGTCATCGGGATGGAGCTGCCGCCGCTGCCGGTGGAGGGGTCCTTCTTGATCTGCACCTCGTCATCGCTCTTGATGACGATCTCGATGGGCTTGTCGGGCTGCTTGTTGGCGCGGTCGACGCTCGGCAGGTTGATGACGCTGGGCGTGATCAGCGGCGCCGTGACCATGAAGATGATCAGCAGCACCAGCATCACGTCGATGAACGGCACCATGTTGATCTCGTTGATCGTTCGGCGGCCGCGACCGCGGGAGGACATGGCTGGCATGGCGAGCTTCTCCGCTTCAGCGGCCGGTCGCCGGGGTCACGGACGCCGGGTTGACGTGGGCCGTCAGGTTGCGTTGGAGGATGTTCGAGAACTCTTCGATGAAGGTCTCGAGCGCGATCGCGATCTTGTCGATCTCGCGTGCGAAGCGGTTGTAGGCGACCACGGCCGGGATGGCGGCGAACAGGCCAATGGCGGTGGCGACCAGTGCCTCGGCGATGCCGGGCGCGACGGTGGAGAGCGTCACCTGCGCGAGGGCGGCCAGGCCGGTGAAGGCATGCATGATCCCCCACACGGTGCCGAAGAGGCCGACATAGGGCGAGACCGAGCCGACCGTCGCAAGGAAGGACAGGTTCTGCTCGATCGCATCGAGTTCGCGCTGGAAGCTCGCCCGCATGGCACGGCGCGCGCCGTCGAGCAGTGTGGGGGTGTCCGAGACATGGCGTTCGCGCAGCTTCTGGTATTCGCGCATGCCGGAGGCGAAGATCCGTTCCATGGGGCCTGCGAACTTGGCGTTCTGCGCGGCGGAAGAGAAGAGCTCATTGAGGCTGGTGCCCGACCAGAACTCGCGCTCGAAGTCGTCGTTGAGGGAGCGCGTGCGCTTGAGCGAGAAGTACTTGCGGAAGATGGCGGCCCAGCTCGCGACGGAAACGACGATCAGCAGCAGCACGACGAGCTGTACCGGGATGCTGGCGTGCAGCAGGAGGGAGAGGATCGAGAGTTCTTGATTCATGACTTGAGAGGTTGAGACATGGAGCCCGCCAGGCGCGCGAGGGTTCCCGAGACTTGTCGCGGCAGGCGGGCCGGCCGCAAGGTCGCGGCATCGACCCAGCCGATGCGGATGGTGCCCTCGCAAAGCAGGCTGTCATCCGGCGACAGACCCGAATCTGCGCCTTGCTCTGATTTTGATAGCACGCGCTGGCCGATTATCAATGACGCGGCGCCCAGCTGGCGCAAATCGGCTGTAACGAGCAGTTGATCATCGAGGCGGGCCGGCCGATGGTATTTGAGCTGCGTCTCGCTGACGACAAAGATGCCGCCCGTTTCCTCGCGCAGCTGGCGCTGCGCAATGCCCAGCGAGCGCAGCCATTCAGTGCGGGCACGCTCCATGAACTTGAGGTAGTTGGCATAGAACACGATGCCGCCGGCATCGGTGTCCTCCCAGTACACGCGGACAGGCAGCGCGAAGCTCATGGGTCAGGCGCTCCCAGGCCTGGCGCTTCGTGTGCTGCGCTCATGCGGCGGTCGACGCGCCAGCCCAGGCACGCAAGCGCGCCACGGACTCTTCGAGGTGCGTCAGCGAGCTGGCGGTCGAGAAGCGGACGAAGTGGCCGGTCTCGGCGGAGCCGAAGTCGCGCCCCGGCGTGATCGCGACGTGCGCCTGCTTCATGGCTTCGAAGGCGAAGTCCCAGCTGCCGGAGATGCCGAGTCTCTCGGCGAAGGAGGAGCAGTCGGCCCAGGCGTAGAAAGCGCCGTCCGGCACCACAGGCACCTTCAGGCCCAGGGCGTCGAGCTGCGGAATGAACCAGTCGCGCCGCGACTTGAATTCCGCGCGCCGGCGTTCGTACTCGGCAATGCTGTCGGGCTCGAAGCAGGCGAGTGCCGCGTACTGCGAGACGGTGCTCGCGCAGATGAAGAGGTTCTGTGCCAGCCGTTCGACCGCCGGCACGAGCGCTTCGGGCACCACCAGCCAGCCGAGGCGCCAGCCGGTCATGTTGAAGTACTTGCTGAAGCTGTTGATGCTGATGACCTGGTCGTCGATGGCCAGCGCGGTCTGGCCGAAGGCATCGTCGTAGGACAGGCCAAGGTAGATCTCGTCGATGAGCGTGATGCCGCCGCGCCTGGACACGACCTCATGGATGCGGCGCAGTTCGCCGGGCGCGATCGAGGTGCCCGTCGGGTTGGAGGGCGATGCCAGGAGCACGCCGCGGGTGCGGTCGGTCCATGCGGCTTCAACCTTGGCGGCGCTCAGCTGGAAGCGCTCCGCCGCGGTGGTCGGCACCAGCACCGCGCGGCCATCGGCGGCGGTGACGAAGTGGCGGTTGCACGGGTAGCTCGGGTCGGGCAGGAGGATTTCGTCGCCGACGTCGATCAGGGCCAGGCAGGCCAGTTGAAGTGCGGCCGATGCACCGGCCGTGATGACGATGCGGCGGGCCGGCACGTCGACGCCGAAGCGCTGGGCGTACCAGCCGCTGATGCGCTCGCGCAACAGGTCGAGGCCCGTGGCCGGGGTGTACTGCGTCGCGCCCGCGCGAACGGCGCGCGCGGCCGCTTCCTGAACCAGCGGCGGCGCGGTGAAGTCGGGCTCGCCGATGTTGAGGAAGATCATCGGGCGCTCGGTGTGCGCGACGTCGCGCGCGAGGGCGGCCGCGGCCTTCGCGACTTCCATCACGTAGAAAGGCTCGATGCGCTCGGCGCGCTGCGATATCCTCACGGCTTCGCCTTTCCGCTGGCGCGGTCCGCCTCGACTTCGGTGGGGCGCAGCTGCGGCGCAAGACCGTTGAGCACGGCGTTGACGTACTTGTGGCCGTCCGTGCCGCCGAATTCCTTCGCGAGTTCGATGCATTCGTTGAGCACCACGCGCCAAGGCACGTCCGGGCAGTTCTGGAACTCGTAAACGCCGATCCACATGACGGCATGCTCGACGGGTGAAATTTCTGCCAGCTTGCGGTCGAGCAGCGGCACGATCAGGGCGTCGAGCTGCTCTGCTTCCTGGATCGAGCCATGCAGCAATGCGTCGTAGTGCGCGGCGTCGGCCTTGTGGAATCCGGCCAGGTCGCGCGTGAACTGGTCGATCGCCGCGGCGTCGTTCTTGCCCACCAGGTGCTGGTAGAGCGCCTGCAGCGCGAACTCGCGGGCGCGGCTGCGGTTCGACTTGGCGGAGGCCTTCCGTACACCGGTGCTCGTGAGCCCGGTGCGTGACTGGCGCGGCTTGCCGCCACTGGTCTTGGTGTCTTCGGTCATGAAAGGGTGGCGAGCCGTTGCGCCATCTCGACGGCCACGCGCGCCGCGTCGCGGCCCTTGTCGGTCTGCCGCGCGACAGCCTGAGCGAGGTTCTCGGTCGTGAGGATGGCGTTGGCGACGGGGATGTGGGCATCGAGCGCAACGCGGTTCACACCCGCGCCGGATTCGTTGGCCACCAGCTCGAAGTGGTAGGTTTCGCCGCGAATGATGCAGCCCAGCGCGATCAGCGCGTGATAGCGCTTGCGCCGCGCCAGGGCCTGCAGCGCGACCGGAATCTCGAGCGCGCCCGGGACGCTGACGTGCTCGATGTTGTCGTCGGATACCCCGAGCTTCGTCAACTCGGCGCGGCAGGCCTTGGCCAGCGCTTCGGTGATGTCTTCGTTGAAGCGCGCCTGCACGATGCCGATGCGCAGGCCCTTGCCGTCGAGGGGCTGGTCGGCGCCCTTATTCGCGTGTTGCATCAGGCGTTCCTCCTTGAGTGATGGTTCTTCATTGTTCGTCTTTCGAGAGATAGCCGGCGATCTCCAGGCCGTAGCCCGCCGCCATGCTGGGCATCCGGCGCGGCGTGCCGAGCAGGGTCATCTTGTGCACGCCGCATTCGCGCAGGATCTGTGCGCCGATGCCGTAGCTGCGCAGGTCCATGCGGCCGCGCTCCGGCGCCTGGGCGGGTCGCGCGGTGCCGTCGAATTGCGCCAACAGCTCGGCGCCCGTCTCGCCGCAGTTCAGGAACACGGCCACGCCCTTGCCCTCGGCCGCGATGTGGGACAGGCTGGCATCGAGGCTCCATGAATGCAGCGAGCGGTTGACTTCCAGCGCGTCGAGCACCGAGAGCGGCTCGTGCACGCGTACAGAGACGGTGTCCTCGGGATTCCACTTTCCGCGCACGAGCGCGAGGTGCACGCCGTTGCTCGGCTTGTCCTTGAAGGCATGGGCGGTGAACCAGCCCCAGGCGGTGTGGATTTCGCGGCAGCCGACTTTTTCGATCAGCGATTCGGTGCGGCTGCGGTGTTCGATCAGCGCGGCGATGGTGCCGATCCTGAGGCCGTGCTCGGCCGCGAAGAGCTGCAGGTCCGGCAGCCGCGCCATGGTGCCGTCTTCGTTCATGACCTCGCAGATCACGGCGGCCGGCGAGCAGCCGGCCATCGCGGCGAGGTCGCAGCCGGCTTCGGTGTGGCCGGCGCGCATCAGCACGCCGCCGTCGACCGCCTGCAAGGGAAAGATGTGGCCGGGCTGGACCAGATCGGCCGCGACCGCGTTGGGCGCGACGGCCGCCTGCACGGTGCGGGCGCGGTCGGCGGCCGAGATGCCGGTGGTCACGCCTTCGGCGGCCTCGATCGAGACTGTGAACGCGGTCGAATGCTTGGCACCGTTGCGCGCCACCATCGGCGGCAGCTTCAGCCGCTCGCACATCTCGCGCGAGAGCGTGAGGCAGATGAGCCCGCGTGCATGGCGCGCCATGAAATTGATCGCCTCGGGCGTCACATGGTCGGCGGCCAGGACGATGTCGCCTTCGTTCTCGCGGTCTTCCTCGTCGACCAGGATCACCATGCGGCCGGCGCGCATGTCGGCCACGATCTCCTCCACCGACGAGATCGGCGCCGGTGCGTGGCCGCTGCGCGAAGCGGTGATCGGCGTGATGGAAGCGTTCATGGGGAACTGTCTTTCTGCGGGGTGGGGAGGGCACCGGCTTGAAGCATGCGCTCCACGTAGCGGGCGACGGTGTCGATTTCGAGGTTCACCCGGCTGCCTTCCTTGAGGTTGCCGAGCGAGGTGTTCTCGACGGTGTGGGGAATCAGGTTGATGCTGATCTCGCTGCCGTCCGCGCCGTCGCGCACGCTGTTGACGGTCAGGCTCACGCCGTTGACGGTGATCGAGCCCTTGTAGGCCAGGAAGCGGGCGAGGGCTTGGGGCGCGAGGATGCGCAACTCCCAGCTTTCGCCGACCGGGGCGAACAGGCTCACGGTACCGATGCCGTCGACATGGCCGGACACGATGTGCCCGCCCAGGCGGTCGCTGGCACGCAGCGCCTTCTCGAGGTTGACGCGGTCGGCCTTCTCGGCGAGTCCGGCTGTCTTGTCGAGCGATTCGGCCGAGATGTCGATGGTGAAGATCTGCCGCGCAGGGTCGAGGGTGGTGACGGTCATGCACGCGCCGTTGAGCGCGATGCTGTCACCGAGCCCCACGTCGTCGAGATAGCCGTCAGGCACCGCGATGCTGAGCCGCTTGCCGTGGGATGAAGAACTGCCGAGGTCGTGGACGGCGACGATGCGCCCCACGCCGGTGATGATTCCGGTGAACATCGCCGCATTTTCGCAGAGATGCGGCCCGGGATCGGGGCGAGGCCTAAAACCGATCGCGGCCGGCAACGCGGGCGATGATCCGGAGGTCCGGACCGATGGCCTGGAAGGACTTGAACTCGAGAGCCAGCGCCCCGTCGAGCGAGGTCAGGGCGCCGCCCGCATGAGGCTGGCTGGCGATCCCCAGACCATCGCCGATGAACTTGGGCGCCATATACACGAGCAGTTCGTCGACCAGGCCCTCACGCATCAACGAACCGTTGAGCTTGTGGCCGGCTTCGACGTGGAGTTCGTTGACTTCGCGCTGGGCGAGGTCGCGCAGCATGGCCGCGAGGTCGACCTTGCCCTGGGCGTTCGGGATGCAGCTGACCGTGGCGCCGAGTGCTTCGAGGGCGCGGGCCTTTTCTTCATCGCGGCGGGCGGCATAGAACCAGACCTGGCGCTCGGTTTCGAAGAGACGGGCGCCGGGCGGCGTCTGGAGATGACTGTCGATGATCACCAGGGGCGGTTGGCGAGGCGTCTCGACCAAGCGTACATCGAGTCTTGGGTTGTCCTCGATCACGGTGCCGACCCCGGTCAGCATGGCACCCGCGCGCGCCCGCCAGGCGTGGCCGTCGGTGCGCGCTGCTTCGGAAGTGATCCACTGGCTCACGCCGTTCTCGAGCGCGGTCTTGCCGTCGATCGACGCCGCCACCTTGAGCCGCACCCATGGCGTCTTGCGGATCATCCGGCTGAAGAAGCCGATGTTGAGTTCACGCGATTCGGCGGCGCCGGGGCCGGTCTCGACTTCGACGCCCGCCGCGCGCAGCCGCGCGAAGCCCTGGCCCGCCACGAGGGGGTTGGGGTCGGGGAGAGAGGCGACGACCTTGCCGATGCCGGCGGCGATCAGAGCGTCGCAGCAGGGGCCGGTGCGGCCGTGATGCGAGCAGGGCTCGAGCGTGACGAAGGCCGTTGCGCCGGCCACCGAGCGGCCCCGGGCCGAGGCGTCGCGCAAGGCCATGACCTCGGCGTGCGGGCCGCCGGCGCGCTGGGTCTGACCGGTGCCGAGGATCTCGCCATCCGGCGCGACGAGCACGCAACCCACTGCCGGGTTAGGCGGCACGGTGATGCCAGCTTCGCGCGCCAGCGTGGACGCGAGCGCCATCATTTCGTCGGGGCGGAGCCTTTCAGGGAAGGGCGAGGGCATGGGTGTCGAGGTGCTGTGGTGGCTCTTCGTCGAGCGTGGAAAGTGAGTCGTCTGTGATCACAATTGTTCAGATTCCTGGTGGCGACCATCCAAGAGAATAACCGGCGCATGCGGAGCGCTGCAAAGGGCCCGCGGCTTTCAGTCCACGAATCTTTTGTTTGGGAGTTGAACAGTGAAATCAATTCGATGCCTGGGCCTTGTCGTCGCTACGGGCGCAGTTTTTGCGCTGACTGGATGCGGAAGGACGGTCATGCAGGATCCACCGCAGAACGCACAAACGGTTGTCAATCACAATCCTTCCGCGTACCTGTACACACTAGGTGCGAAGTTGGCCGCCATGCCCTGGATCGGATTGAGTTCCGGTGTCAATGGCTCCGATTCGAGCCCGAAGGCCGCGGTGGTTCGCTATTCCAACCTGCTCGCGGGCTCGGGGAGCGGCGTTCAGGACGTGGTGGGCGACAACTACGATGTCTTCTACGCGTCCACCTGGTTTGGTGAGCTGCAAGGCGCGACCGCCTACATACTTCGCGCGGACCCGGTCGCCAAGGGGTCTGCGGATCTCGCTGGCGCCAGCTCGCAGTTCTCCACCTTGGCGAGCAGTGTCAAGCGCGGTGCGCTGCAATCCAGCACCCTTCTGGAGCAGAAGACCGCGTCCGAAGCGCGCTCGCTACTCCCAACGCAGTGAACAAGCTTGCGGAGGGCTTCGACCTCTCTGCCTGGACGCGACCCCTCTTCCCCGCGTTCTACGAGACAGGCAAGGTCACGCGTGGTGTGAAGATGGAAAGGATCCGCTTCACCTCGGTGTCTCCTTCAGGTGAACCCATCGAGGCCAGCGCCCTGCTGGCCTTTCCCTCCGACCTGGGGAACCTGGAAGCCGCGCCGACGCTTGTCAGCTACCAGCACTACACCGGCGGGGGCGAGTCGACTTCCGATGCGACCGACGTTCGCGCGATCGCGCTGGCCTATGCATCTCGGGGTGCCGTCTTCGTGGCGGCAGATACGGTGGGCATCGGTGCGTCTAAGGGCCATGCGCCTTCCTATCTGTTGTGGGCCAACGCCGCGAATACCTACTACGACGGCATTCTCGCTGCCAACAATCGTTTGCTCGCCGGGCTGCGGATCAGCAAACCGCTGAGCCGCCTGCATCTGGTCGGCTATTCCAAGGGAGGGTATGGCACCGTGGCGCTGGCCGAGGCGCTGGAGACGCTGTATGGCACGCCGGCCGAGAAGGTCTACTTCGGGGCGGCTCCCCTCGATCTGCCCCGCACATTCGAGGCCTATCTCAGGCTTCGCACGGGGCGTAGCGTGAGCGACGACAAGTTCGCTGCCCAGATGAATCACGCGGCCGTCGAAAGCTACATCAAGCAAGGCATTCTTCCATCCTGGGGTGCATTGCTGCCGAAGGAGATCGCCGTCAGTCGTCTCTATGGTGCGGACGGGAATATCGATCCTTCCTTTGCGGACAAGTATCTCGCGGGAACGGACGACAGCAACATCGGCCTGAAGGCCTTCATGGAGGCCAACGCCTTCACGGAGCGAACGACTTTCTTGTCCAGGTTCCCGTTTGCCAATTCCAAGGTGCGCGTATTCCACTACTCAAAGGATCCGGTGATTCCCGCTGAGAACACGGAGGCCTTTCTGAGACTCGCCGCGGCGAAGGGGCGCAACACTGTGGAACGCGGTGATTGCGGGGAGACGACAAAGGAATTCAAGACCTTTGTTTCGCTGGCTGAGTTGGCGAGCGCCGACAAGAAGGCCAACGTCCTGCATGCGCTTTGCGGGTTCTCGGTGTTCAACGCGAGCCTCGCGGACCTGTGAGGACTGCACAGGGCTTCAAGGCCCGGCTGAGTCTGGGTGCCGGGCTGGTACTCGCCGCCGTAGGCGGCGCCCTCATGCTGAGTCATTACACGCGTTCGGAGGTGGAAGCCCCTGCGATGGAGACTCATGCTGGCGCCCGCCCGGCGTCGCCGCTGGCTGCACCGGACGAGCGCGTCGCGCTGGCGCTTGCCGCGCCGCAGGAGCGTTTGCCGGAGCGCGCACCGGATGCCTTGCCCCCACTGTTGCCGCGTGGTCGATCCAATCCGCAGCCAGCGGAAATGGCGATCGGCAAGCCTTCAAACTCCAGGTCAGTCCAGCCCTTTACCAGGATCTGAGCGCAGGTCAGGAGCTGCGATTCCCCACGCCAGGCTCTGAACTGCGCTTCAAGATCCGGCTGCAGGCGGCATCCGATGCCGAGCAGCTAGGGCGCTTCAGAGCTGGCCAAGGCCGAAGCGTCAAGGTCACTGGCCTGAACCAGGGCGATGGCAGGCGACAGACGCTGGACATGGTGCTCGACGCCCAGCACACCATTGGCAGCCTGGAGGATGGAGACAAGCTTTACGTCTTTGTTCTGACAGGGGATGGACGGGGGGAAATGGTCGAGATGCCCGACAAGCCGGCACCTCGTCCATTGGGCGATTGAGTTGCAGAGGCTGGGCCGGCTTCAGCGGCTCGAGCACTCGGCCTTGAGATCGTTTGAAACGTCAGGCGATGCCAGACCTCGATCACCCGCCTGGTTGAGCGTGAGGACACCGCATTTGTCGTCGGCCTGGGCATTGCGCGGAGTCGCCGTCAAGATATAGGTGCTGCCCTCGTCAGCCGTGGCAAAGCCGATGACGTAGGTCCGGGATGGAACGTCCTTCAAGCTGTCGGGGAAGGCCGCGGCGTCCTTGAGATAGAGGCCTGTGGCCGTGGCGACCCGCTCCAGCCACTGGGCTGCCTGCAGCAGGCCCGCGCGGGCCTCGCTGCGGTTGGCGCGACGGATGTGCTCCTGATAGCCAGGAATGGCGACGGCAGCCAGGATCGCAATGATGACGACGACCATCATGACCTCGATCAAGGTCAAGCCGGAGGGACGGGTCGCGCACCGGCGCGCTCGGCGGCCGTCGCTCATTGCAGCTGACGCCAGCTGGGCCGCTTCATGACCTTGCCGAGCAGGGCCGCAGGCGGGGCTGCGCCCATGCCCGGCGGGGCCACGCCCAGTTCCAGGGTGCGGCTTCGGATGCCGACGCTGCTTGCGCTGGTGTACACGCGCGAAGCGCTTTCCGCCTGTGGAGCGGGCACGGCTGCGTAGATCTGGGACTTCGGCGCCGCGCCGTTCACGATGTCGAGGATGGTGCGGTACCCCTTTGCGCCGGCGACGTACGGGTCGCAAGTCTCCGTGCCCGCGTCGGCGCCTTCGGCCGGCACCGTGCTCGATATGTCGATCAGGTCGCCATCGAACCAGCCAGGATTGCGCAGCACGCGCTCCCGCGTGGCGGGCAGATCCAGGAACCACCCCTTCTTCGCGTCGGTGCCCGCATAGCCCACGGGGTTGGACGAGATCGTCCAGAACGCGTCGGCCGAACCGGCGGAGGGCGCGCTCGAGACGCCACCGCCCACCGTCTGCTCCACCAGTTGACTGCGGCCACCTGTCACGGCGCCGGTGCTGCCCAGCGTGACCGTCCCGGTGCCTGTCAGCGGGTTGATGGCCTTGTCGCGGGTGATGGGCGTGTCGTCGCGGATGCCGTAGACCGTCTGCTTCTGGATGTCGGAGCGATCGGCGACTGTCAGATCGCGCCCAGTGCCGAACGCGAGCATCAGGCCGCCGTTGGGATGCGCCTTCCAGACTGGCGCGGAGGTGATCGGCTGACGCGCGGCGGCCGGCGTCGCATCAGTGGCAACGAACAAGGGGGTCCCGGAGAATGCCACTCGCCATTCCTTGGAGGTGGCTGCGCTGAGATCGAACTTCCACAGGTTGCCCAGGAGGTCTCCGGCATAGGCCACATCGGCGATGCGGTCGCCATTGAGATCGATCAGTCGCGGGGCCGACAGCCCGTTGCCGCCGGCGCCGGACTTGTAGGCCGCGATCTTGAGGAGTTCCTTCGCGCCGTCCAGATACTGGATCAGCAGCACAGCCTTCTCGTTCTTGCTGTTGTAGCCGTTGCCCATGACCAATGCCCACCGGCCGTCGTTCATCTGTGTGATCTGCCGGCTGAGCGATGGGTCGCCGGCTTCTGTGACGGGATCGCTCAGGATGTGTCCGACGTCGGCATCCATGCTGATCGCTGCGGTCTTGTCCGCAATGACCAGGCTGGTCGCATCGGCGGTGCTGAATGTGCCGGGGTCGGTGACGTCGAGCACGAAATAGCCTTTGCCGCCTGCCCCCAGGAAGCCGGCGAGGTAGGTTCGCCAGCGGGTCGGATCCTTGCTGCCCGGCGTGCCGAGGTACAGGTCGCCAGTCAGCGGTGAGCCGTCGACGTAGTAGGCATGGCTGTAGCTGGGTCGTGTCAGTTCCACAAGCTTCTCGTGAAGGCCCTCGGGCACATATGCCAACCTTTCTTCGCCGGTGGCCGCGTCGAAACCGTGCAGCATGCCGTCGTTGGCTCCGACATACAACATCGAGCGGCGCGCGCCTCTGGCGTTGCGGAATCCGGGGTAGTCCTCCTGCATGTATGCGCTCGAGGGCTTCCCCGCGAGGTACCAGATCTTCGAGTTCACGATGTCGCCGTGGCGAGAGACGCGGTTTCGAAAGATGCCGGCGGGGGCACGCGACTGCTCCTTGCTGCGGTCGCCCCTCAGATAGGCCATGCGGTCCTTGGCTGTTTGCTCGGCCGTGCTTCGGGGGTCGAACGCGCCGCCGACGGTTTGCAGCGCGAGCTGACTGTCCCTCGACAGATTCGCCCATTCCCAGGAAATGCCGACGGCCGCGCCGGTCTTGCTGGTCGTCCGGCCGGAAAGAACCATGCGGCTCTGCGGCCACGAGGCGTCTCGAGCGTCCATGAGCGTGGCGGTGGTGTTCGCCCGGGAGGCCTTGTCGGTACCCCAAAGGCCGCTGGGGTCCACCTCGGCGGTGCCTGCCTTGATCCTGTAGCCTGTCACTTGTCCGCTCCAAGTCGCAGGGTCATAGCTCGCTGCGAATAGCGCCGAGTCCTGCTGGATGGACCGCGAACTCAGACTGAGTGAAGTGACGGGCAGGAACCGTTCGGAAATGATCTGGTCGAGGAGCCTCTGCAATGCGATTGAGAGGCTCCCGCCGTCTGGCGCCGGCATGAACTGGCCGCGGCTGTTGATCGCCATGTGCCAGAGTTCGGTGTTTCGCTCGCCCTCGGCGCCGCCCGCGATGGGGTCGGGCCAGGACCGAGTCCCCGTGACGAGAGCGTCGTAATCGCCGCCCGTCCAGGTGTCGGTGCCGAAGGCCAGAGCGGCCCGCCACTTGGCTGCCTCATCGAAGCCGACGGTGTATGTGTTCAAGTGCTGCCAGGTGGCTGGGTCGTTGCGCGGGTTCCAATACGGTTCGATGTTTCGCGTCACCCCCTCGCTGGTGAAACGCTCGGGATCGCCCTCCGTTTGCAGAGGCTTCACCTTGTCGGCGAGCGTGGGTTGGAGGTCCGTCATCCAGTAGTGGAACGCCAGATCGGAGAGGGTGCTTGCCTGTGGCGGCGCGCCTCGGTAGATGGCACTGCTCGGACTCGCGGGGTCGTACTGCACGCCATCAGGCAGTTGTGCCCAGGTGCCGTCGACATCGCCTCCGCGCCTCTCATCGGACGAATCCGGCTCCTTCCAGCCACCGCTGCTCAGGACGATGTGGTAGGCCCTGCGGCAGGCGAGGACAGGTTCTCTGGTCCTTCCGGGAACGCTGGCCCAGGCGCTGTCGATGTCGATGGGCCTCTTCAAGTACTCGCCCGCCTGAAGAAGCATGCGACGCGCATGCATGTTCCCCTGCGACTTCAGTCCGTTGATCCAGTGCGCGAGGTCCTTGCGATGCGTATCTGACGAGCACTCGCATTGCGCTCGGGCTGGTGCCATCCATGGCTTGCCAGGCGAGTCGGATGGAACCGTCGGGGAGACGAGTTCCGGCGAAGGTGGCCGCGAATGCGTGCCGGAGGGCCTTCATGCCCGCAGATCCAGCGCTGCCCGAGTTGTCGACCGACACGATGACGTTGGGAGCAGATGGCTTGTGGTCGGTGCCAGCAGGCGCGGTGCTCAGGGCGAGCGGGGCGGCGAAAGCCTGAGGGGGCGTCGCTCCGCTCGTCACGGCCACGCAGAGCGCGGTCTTGACGAAGAGGGATCTTGGTTTCATTGATTTTCGATCGGGCCGGTGCGATGCGGTCTTGACCACCTTACGACCTCGATTTCTTCCACACCAGGATCGTTCGCACGACAGCCTGGGTCGTTGGCCTGAGGCCTTGCGCGACCGCGGTGATCCGGTAGATGTAGGGCGTGGTACGGTCGGGTGCGAATGCTTCCGCCGGGCCTCCGTCGATGGCCGCGGCCGTGTCATAGGGCAACAGCTCGACCCAATACCAGGCCCGTTGTCCGGTACCGGAAGACAGCAACGGGTTCGCGGCTGCGGAGGCTCTTTCGCCCGTGTGCGCGCCATACGCAGACGCTCTTCGCTTCATCGCTTCGAGCGTTTCCTTGTCATTCCAGAACTGGGGCGGCACCTTGTCGGGTGAGCAGATGCCTTCCGCGCACGAAGGCGCGCTGTCGGCGAGCGCCGTCAGCAACTCCTGAAGCTCCGTTTCGCTCGTCGGATAGAAGACCCTTCCCACCGTTGCGCCGGCGGGCCCCCTGGCTCGGCAGCCCTCGATGCACGGCGTGGCGTCGGGTCGCTCGCCCTTGATGTCGAGTTCGGCATCACGCACCATGGCATGGGCCGCTTCGAGCGCGCGCTGGTAGTCGCTGTCGTTGCTGGTCACCATCTCGTTGAGCAGCGAGGTACGGGAGGCCCACATCACCAGCAGCGTGGTCAGCAATACGATGACCATCACGACGAAGAGCGAGATGCCGCGCTGGCGCAGACCGCAAGATGAGCGCGTCATGTCATCGCTCCTTGGTGCGAAGATCGAAGACGTTGCGGAAAACGAGGTGCGTGTGTCCGTTGCGCGGCCGGTCGGCCTCGTCGCAGCCCTTGTAGGGTGTCGCCCCGTCGGGGATGTTCTCGCTGCCTTGCAGGTCGAGACAGATCTCTATCGCCTTGACGGCATCCCAGCGAGCCTCCGCGTCGATCTCGCTTGCGGTCATGATCCGCCATGCGTCATCGGCCTGGACCCGGTAGTTCACCTGGAAATCCGCGACATTGCCGACCAGGCTTGCGTTCATTCCCTGGCTTGCGCAGGTCAGTTGTCCGGCGCCGTCGGTTGCGAACGTCGCGTCCATGATTTCGTTCGCGGCGACCTTGTTTCCAAGGCAGTCGCGCAACTGGTCGACCAGCGATTCGGCTTGAGTAGTGACGATGGATACGCGGTCGGATCGCGTGCCTTCGCCGTCGGCGCCGCGCAGAGCGGCGCGTGCGGCATCGGCGTCAGAGGGGGCGCCCGCGAATGCATAGAGTCCGCTGGGTTCGTCGCGATTCGGCTCTATCGAGCCGGTCTGGCGAAACTGCATGCCGATGACGCGCAATGCGAAAGAGCCTTGCTGCTGCAATTGACTGATTTCGCTCACGACGCCCGAAACCGCGCGCGACAGCACGAGCGTGCCGAGAGCCGCGACGATGACCAGAAGGCCGATCGTGAGACCGATGAGCAATTCGATCAGCGTCATGCCTCGTGCACGCCGCGCCGGCAGGCGGGCGTGCTTCCGGCCGGCACCTCTTCGAGCGGCGCTTTCGCGATGAGCTTCAGGGCTGCACATGGGCAAGATGGCAGATCAGGTCGGCCGGGCAGTCCATGGCGAGACCAAGGGTGTCCGGAAGCAAGGGCACGGCGCGAGCCTTGTCCCAAGCCGCATCCTCGTTGGCGCGCCAGGCCACCATGACGCTCAATTGCCTTTGGAGTCCGGGGGACGCCTCGCCGGAGGGCGACTCGAAGATCGCGGCTCGCCCCAGGGGCAGGGTTTGGGCGACAGCCTGCTTCCAGCGGGCGACGTCCCATCTGGCGAGCGTTTCGGGATCGCAAGCGGTATGCCGGCAGTCCGGAGCAGCAGGTGTCTCGTCCCAGCCGGCCACATAGTGGCGCAGCTGCCTGAAGCCGCCGGGATTGGTCTTGATGCGCTCGGCAAAATCCTCGATTAGCCGGACGCTTTGCGCCCGGCGCACGCTGGTCTGCGTTTCGGCGAGCGTTCGCAACTGCACACTCAGCATGCCGAGCACCGCGATGGCCAGGATCAGGATGGAAACCAGCGATTCAAGGAGCGCGATGCCGTCTTGTCGCCCAAGGCGGCGGGGAGGTCGAGACACAGGCAAGATCAGGCTCTGCAATTGTCAGTACCCTGAACCGACCGGAGCCTTCCGCCCGCGGACATGCACATGACCAGCGCCGCGCTCAGATCTTGATGGCTTGCGGGGCGCAGCGTGAAGCGGAGCGCGCCGAATCCATTGAGGTCGCCCCAGCGGTTCACCTTGAGGTAAGCCTCGGCTCCAGCGACTCCGATCTCCGCCTTGACGCCGTGGAGCGCCGAGGAGGATTGGATCTGAGTTTCGCCGTTGTCGAGGATGCCGTTGCCATTGGCGTCGGCGAACAGCACCCAGCCGCAACTCCAGTCCTTGTCTTCCGTGGTGACGCAATCGGAAGGCGATGCCTTGCGGAGCGTCACATGGCCCCCGCGACGCATGGCTTCCGATCTTGCGAGATAGTGGGTCGCGCGCAGGTCCTCCGCCGCCCGGCGAACCCGCCACCCCTCGATGACCCCGCCGAAGCGGGGGAGCGCGAGCGCGCCGAGGATGGCAATGATGCCGAGCACGACCATCAATTCGATGGCTGTGAAACCGGAGGCTCGGGGGGAGAGCGAGGTCGGGCGGTGGCAGTTGAAATGCTGGATGGGCATGGCGGCCCGGATGCTAGGGCCGGTGCGACGGCCCGCGCCAGCCTACTCGCTCAGCGGTCGAAATTTCCCGACGAATGGAGGAGATGACAGGAGAAAAGACAATTTGACAACATTGTTCGGTAGCTTTGACAAAGTTGCGAGCAAAAGCGGCCCGCTCTTGGTGCGCTCAGATGTCGCGCAGCAATTGCCTGAACTCATCCACATCTTCGAAACTGCGGTATACGGAGGCAAAGCGCACGTAGGCGACCTTGTCCATTTTCTTGAGCTCGCGCATCACCAGTTCGCCGACCTTGTTCGATTCGATCTCGCGCACGCCGCTGGACAGGAGTTTTTGCTCGATGCGCAAGAGGGCGTTATCGATCTGTTCGATGCTCACCGGTCGCTTGCGCAGCGCCAGCATCATCGAGGCGCGCACCTTGCCCGCGTCGAAGTCGGCTCGGCTGCCATCCTTCTTGACGACAACCGGGAAGTTCACGTCCGGCCGCTCGTAGGTGGTGAAGCGCTTGTCGCAGGCGCCGCACTGCCGCCGGCGCCGCACGAAGTCGGCGTCCTCGGATACGCGGGTCTCGACGACCTGCGTTTCAAGGTGACCGCAAAATGGGCATTTCATGCGGTCAATCCTGTGCTGGGACCATCCAAGCGGGTTCAGCGATAGACGGGAAACCGACTCGTCAACGCGTGCACTTTCGCGCGGACGGCGTCGATGTTCGCCGCGTCGCGCGGATTCTCGAGCACGTCGGCGATGAGGTTCGCCGTGGCGCGGGCCTCTTCATCCTTGAAGCCGCGTGTCGTCATGGCGGGCGTCCCGATGCGAACACCGCTCGTCACCATCGGCTTCTCGGGGTCGTTCGGGATCGCATTCTTGTTGATCGTCATGTGGGCGCTGCCCAGGACGCTTTCGGCTTCCTTGCCGGTAATGCCCTTGGCGCGGAGGTCGACCAGCATCACATGGCTTTCCGTGCGGCCGCTCACGATGCGCAGGCCGCGCTGCGTGAGCGTCTCGGCAACGATCTGGGCGTTCTTGACCACCTGCTGCTGGTACGTCTTGAACTCGGGTGCCAACGCCTCCTTGAAGGCGACCGCCTTGGCGGCGATCACGTGCATGAGAGGCCCGCCCTGCAGCCCCGGAAAGATCGCGCTGTTGATGGCTTTCTCATGCTTCGACTTCATCAGGATGATGCCGCCGCGTGGTCCGCGCAGACTCTTGTGGGTGGTGGAGGTCACGACGTCCGCGTGCGGTACCGGGTTGGGGTACACGCCCGCCGCCACGAGGCCCGCATAGTGGGCGATGTCGACCATGAAGATCGCGCCGACGTCCTTGGCCACCTTGGCGAATCGTTCGAAATCGATGCGCAGCGAGTAGGCTGATGCGCCAGCAATGATGAGCTTGGGCATGGCGTCGTGGGCCTTGCGCTCCATCGCGTCGTAGTCGATCTCTTCCTTCTCGTTCAGACCGTAGCTCACCACGTTGAACCACTTGCCGCTCATATTGAGCGGCATGCCGTGGGTCAGGTGGCCGCCTTCGGCCAGGCTCATGCCCATGATCGTGTCGCCGGGCTTCAGGAAGGCCAGCATGACCGCCTCGTTGGCAGAGGCGCCGCAATGGGCTTGCACGTTCGCGGCCTCGGCGCCGAACAGTTGCTTGACGCGGTCGATGGCCAGTTGCTCGGCGACATCGACGTGTTCGCAGCCGCCGTAATAGCGCTTGCCGGGGTAGCCCTCGGCATACTTGTTGGTGAGCTGGGAGCCTTGCGCGGCCATGACGGCCGGCGACGCATAGTTTTCGCTCGCGATGAGCTCGATGTGGTGTTCCTGTCGCGCGTTCTCGGCCTGGATGGCGGCCCAGATTTCGGGGTCGGTCTGTTCGACCAGAATGTTGCGGTTGTACATGGCAGTCCTTCGAGACGATGGTCCTTGTTCTTCAACCAAACAAGGGCTGCCCAGGCGAACGGCTGAACACCTGCCGTGACCGCAGGCGGCACGCTTCCCAGTGGTGTTCCACGTCAGCGCAATGCACCTGAAAAGGGTTGCGCCTATCGCCAGTCGCGTGCCGGCCGAGTGTAGCTGACGGCGGTTATTGGCGCTCTGAAAAGCCTACATCTCGGAGAGCAGGGCGACTTGCGGGTTCGGCTCGACGGGCTTGGCGGGCGCCACCGCGGTCTGCGGTGGGTTGACGCGCACGGCGGGCGGCGGCGTGATCGAGGCTGGGCGGCCGCTGGCCACCTGGAGAAGCCGCATCCGCTCGGCGAGTACCTTGCTCGCATAGCCGCCGTCGTCGGGAAGGTTGGCGGCACCTACGTAGTACTTGAGGCCGCCTTCGAGGGAGCCGGCGCGTGCGATGCATTCCTGCAGCACCTTGACTCCGACCCGCATATTGGTCACCGGGTCGAACGCGGTCAGCGTGCCGCCGGCGCTTTCATATTTTTCGCCGTGGATCTGGGTCATGACTTGCATCAGGCCCTGGGCGCCCACGTGGCTCTGGGCGAAAGGATTGAAGCTGGATTCGACAGCCATGATGGCGAGGATGAGCGTCGGGTCCAGCTTCGTGCGCTTGCCGAGGTCGAAGGCTTCAGACACGAGAACTGTGAGCGGTTCAACCGCCACCTTGTACTTCCTGCTCAACCAGTAGGCGACGGCTGCCTGCTGCTTCGGCAACTCGTCGGGGCTGGCCGCCGTCGTGCGTTCAATGGCGGTTGGCTCGAGATCCGTCACCTCCGGCGGCGGCTTGCGGGACTGGAGCCAACCCATGAGCTGTTCTTCGCCTGTTTGACGCAGGTCAGGGCGCACGGCAAGGGCGAGGGCCGCGAACACGATGGCAAGGCCGACAAGGGCGAAGCCGTTATGGGTGATCTCAAAAAAACCATCGACCACATCGGACACAAAGGTCCGGAGGCCGAGGGCCATGGCTTCAAACGCCTGTTTCATCGCTTCTTCCTTTCTGTACGGCGCCTGGATCACCGCGCCATTGATGAAGGCGAGGGGTCGAGGCAGCGGCGCTTGGATTGGTACGAATCAGGTTCCGCGCATGGTGGGTGGCACGGCAACCTGATCAAGCCGGGGGAGTTCGGCAGCGGGTTCTCTGGAGTCCGGCTGCGCGTGGGCAGCTCGGTTAGGAGGCATTCTAGGAGCGCCTTAATACCCGGTCAAGAATAACAAAGTGACATCTTATGCTAGTGAACGAATGAAAATGAATACATTTGTAGTCGCATCGAGGGGCGGCGGCCCATTGAAAACCTCATTTGCAATCGCAGTGCCGCCCGCCTACCCTGAGAGGGCCTGAGCTTCAGGCGTTTAACCGAGGTCCGGTAGCCGGAGGCGCAATCCGAAGGTTCAGCGGCCGAGGCCCAAACGGTGGCAATCTCTTGCTGCCAGCGTGACCGGAACGATTGAACTTCCGGTCGAGCGAAAGATGGCATGGACCTTGTGCCCGCCATCGAGCCCGGAGGGTCGACTTCGCGTCGGTCCACCGGGCTTTCTCATTTGTGGGAAGGCATCGCGGTTTGGGGCACACTCCCGCTCGATGAATGCAGCTTCTCTAAGACAGAACAAGTGGGTACGGCGAGCGGTCGTCGCGTTGTTGGCATGGCTGGCGCTCTGGCTGCTCGCGTGGTTGGCGGTGCCGCCGATCGCCAAGAGTCAAATCCAGAAGATTGCCAGCGAAAAGCTGGGCCGCCAGGTCACAGTGGGCAAGGTCGACTTCAAGCCCTGGACGCTGGAACTGACCCTCAGTGACCTGCGGATCGCGACCGCCGATGGCAGCAAGGCCCAGGTGGCGGTGGCGCGGATCTACGCCGATGCCGAGTTGCAGTCGATCATTCGCCTGGCTCCGGTGATCGACGCCTTGGCGGTCGAGTCTCCTTCCATCCTCGTGACGCGTCTCGCCGACGGCAAGTACGACTTCGAAGACATCCTGGCCAAATTCGCCAGCGCTCCGGAGGCGCCCAAGAGCGAGCCGCCGCGTTTCGCGATCTACAACATCGCCATCTCCGGCGGGTCGGTCGATTTCGACGATCAGACGGTCAAGCGCAAGCACGAACTGAGGGGCTTCGTTCTGAATGTGCCCTTTCTCAGCAATCTCCCGTCCCAGCGCGAAATCAAGACCGAACCCAAGCTTGCATTCGTCCTCAACGGCGGCAGGTTCGATTCGACCGCCCTCACGGCCCCCTTCGCGGAGAACCACTGGACAGACGCCCAGCTGAACTTCGAGGGGCTGGACCTCGTACCCTACCTCGGGTACATGCCCGGTGGCTTGCCGGTCGCTTTGCAGGGAGGCACGCTCGATGCGAAACTCAAGATCGACTTCGAGCAGACCGCGACGTCGGCCCTGAAGATCACCGGGACCATCGCCGCCCATGGCATCAGACTGGCCGACGCGAAGGGGCGCGACCTGCTCGGTTTCGATTCGCTCAAGGTCGCGCTAATGGACGTCAGGCCGCTGGATCGGGTCGTGCATCTGGGCGAGATTGAACTGGCCGCGCCGCAACTGGTGGTGGCGCGCGATGCGGCCGGGCGGCTCAATCTGCTGGCGACCGATCGGGCCACCGGCGCGACGGAGAAAGTTGCATCTGTCCCTGCCCCGGACACCGCGGGTCTGGTCAAGCCTGTCGGGCAACCCGACTGGCGCGTGCAGGTCGACAAGCTGGCCCTGACCGGCGGCGAGATCGGCTGGCGGGACCAGACAACGACCCCGCCGGCAGCCATCGATGTCAAGCAGTTCAACCTTCAGGCGAGTGCCATCGCCTGGCCGATGGAAAAGCCCGCGCCTTTCAGCGGCTCGACGACCGTGGGTGGGGCGAAGGTCAAGTTCGGAGGCGAGGCGACGGACAAAGTCGCCAAGGTCGAGACCGAGATCGACGGTTTGCCCTTGTCGCTGGCTGCGCCTTATCTTGCCCAGAGCCTGGAGCCCACGCTCGACGGCAAGCTGAGCGGCCAGATCGATGTTGCCTGGACGGCGCCTGACCTGAAGTTCAAGGCGCGGCGTCTCGCCGCCGACGGGCTGGCGCTGACCCAGGCCAAGACGGCCTTGGCGAGCGTGGGGCGTTTTGAACTCGTGGACGCCGAAGTCGACATGACAAAGCACACGCTGTCTATCGCGTCCTTCACCGCAATCAACCCCAAGGTTCGCATCGAGCGCGACAACGAGAAGCGCTGGATGTTCGAGCGTTGGCTGAGGGAGCCGGCGGGCGGGGCCCAGGGCGGCTCCCCGGACGCCAAGGTCGCCGCGCCGAAGGACGCCGGAGTCGCGACCGCGGCGACTCCCGGCGCGGCCAACGCCAATACCAATACCAAACCGTGGGCGCTGGCGATCGGCACGGTGGCGGTCGACAACGGCGCACTGTCCTATTCGGACAAGGCAAGCGCCACGCCGGTCGATTTCGAGATCAGCGCGCTGAAGATCAATGCGCGGAAGATCGCGCCTGACACGGATGCCGTCTCGCCGCTCGAATTGTCGGGGCGCATCGCCGCGGGTCGCTCGGACGCCGGACGGTTCGACTACAAGGGCACGGTGGTGCTCAGGCCGGTTGCGGCGGAGGGCCGGCTGGAAGTGGCCGCGATCCCTGTCCACGCCTTCAAGACCTACTACGCGGACCCCTTCAACGTCGATGTGCGCCGGGCATTCGCGAGCTTCCGCGGCACGGTCAAGTTCGCGGCGGCGCCTGCGGGCATGAGCCTCAAGCTGGCGGGCGATACCGCGCTGGACGACTTCCGCGCGAACAGCGCCACTCTCACCCAGTCGCCCGGCACGACGCGCGGAAACCAGCTGCTGAGCTGGAAGACACTGAGCCTGCGCGGCCTGCAACTCAATATGGTGCCCCACACGCCCCTGGCCTTGGACGTGCGCGAAACCACCTTGACCGATTTCTTCGCTCGCGTGATCGTCGATCCGACGGGGCGCATCAACCTTCAGGATCTTTCGAAGAAGCCGGGCGAGACCCCGGTGGCTGCTGCACCGGCGCCTGAGGCGACGACGCGGCGGAGCCTGGGTGGAACGCGAACGACGACCATCGCGCATCCCGTTGGCGCTCCGGTTCCAGCGGAGCCGGCAGTCGGCGGCGAACCGAGGGGCGCTGGAGCACCGCCCAAGGCCATTGCCACGGCCGCGCGGCCTGCCGCCGGCGATGCCTCGGCCCCGGTGATCAATTTCGGTCCGATGAAATTGGTGAATGGCCGGATCGATTTCACCGATTTGTTCGTCAAGCCCAATTACTCCGCCGATCTGACCGAGCTGACGGGCACGCTCAGCGCGTTCTCGTCCAAACCTCAAGGCGGGAAGCCGACGATGGCTGATCTCGAGTTGCGGGGCAAGGCCCAGCAGACTGCCGCGCTGGAGATCACCGGCAAGCTGAACCCGCTCGCCAAGCCGCTCGAGCTCGATATCGCCGCCAAGATGCGCGACCTCGACCTGCCGCCCTTGTCTCCGTATTCGGTCCGCTATGCCGGCCACGGCATCGAGCGCGGCAAGCTGAGCATGGACGTCAACTACAAGATTGCGCCGGATGGGCAACTGACGGCCACCAACAAGCTGGTTCTCAATCAGTTGCAGTTCGGCGAACAGGTGGAAGGCGCACCGGCCAGCTTGCCGGTGCGCCTGGCCGTGGCCCTGCTGGCGGATCGCAACGGCGTCATCGATGTCGACCTCCCCCTCAGTGGGTCTCTCAACGATCCGCAATTCAGCATCGGGCCGCTGATCCTCAAGGCGTTCGTCAACCTGATCGTGAAGGCGGTCACCGCGCCGTTCCACTTGTTGACAGGCGGGTTCGGAGGTGGCTCAGGCGGCGAGTCGAGCATCATCGCCTTTGCGCCGGGCAGCGCAGTGTTGTCGTCCGAGGCCAAGGAAAGCCTGGACAAGGTGGCCAAGGCGCTCACGGACCGGCCCACCCTGCAGATGACCGTGGTGGGTACCTCGAGCCTCGAAACGGAACGCGAGGCCTACCAGCGCCAGCGCGTGCGCCAGCTTGCGCAGGCGGAGAAGCGTCGGTCCGCCGTTCGCGGCAATCGGGACGCAGCCGACGTGGCGCCGGTGACTGACGCAGAGTACCCGGAACTGCTGGCCGCGGCGTACAAGCGCTCCGAGGTCAAGAAGCCTCGCAACATGATCGGGTTGGCCAAGGATTTGCCGACCAAGGAAATGGAGGATCTGCTCATGGCCAGCATTCCGGTCGACGAGGAATCGATGCGTCAGCTTGCGGTGGAACGCGGCGCGGCGGTGCGTGACTACCTTCTGACACAGAAGGTTCCGAGCGAGCGTTTGTTCCTCGGCGCTGTCCGCACGCACCCCGAAGGCGCAGACTGGAAACCGGGTGCAGAACTGAAACTGGCGACCCGTTGATCCGGTCTGCCACATCTCGGTGAAAATAGCGGGGTGCGCCGGCAAATGCCGGCGCCTCGCTTTTCCTATTCAGATAACGACATTCGCGCAGTGACTTCAACTTCCTCCAAGCCCCACGACCTCCAGTCCCTTGACACGATGACCGGTGGCGCCTTCACCGCGCCGACCTCGGGCGAACGCGCCCAGCGCATCCGGGAGTGGCTAGCGGGCAATCCGGCGCCCGAGCAGATGCAGGACGTGTTCAAGGAGCTGAGCGGCCGCGACAAAGGCGCCGCGCGCCTGCTTCGCGAGAAGCTCGACGAACTCAAGCGTGCGAAGGGCCAGGAGGCGATTGCAGTCGAATGGACGCAAAAGGCCGAGGCGCTGCTGGCGCAACCCAAGCTGAACATCGCCGATGCGCTGGCATGGCAGCGCGATGCCGCCAAGGCCGGCGCGCCGCTGTCGCGCGATCCGCTGGCAGGCTTCAAGGCCCGGCTGGCCGAGCGCGTCAAGGGCATCGAGGACCTGCAGCATCGTGCGCAGGTCCACCGCGAAGCCGCCGTGCTGCTGGCGCAGCGCTTCGAAGTCCTGTCGACGAAGAGCTGGCGCGACGCCCAGTCCGCCGAAGACGCGCTTCGCGCCGACGTTATGCATTGGCAGCAGCAGGCAGCCGACATCGTGGCTGATGCCAACTGGAACAGCCTCGACGCGCGCTTTGCGCCGCAGCTCGAATCCTCCAAGGCGCAATTGCTGGTCGTGTCCGATGCCTTCCATGCCGCGCTGGCGCAAACCATGGCCGCTGCGGCGGACGCCGCCGCACCGCTGCCGCCCGTGCCGGTTTGGGCCGACGAGCTGCGCGTCGCACGCGGCGGGCCTGCCGAGGCCGCGCCGGCCGTCGCGCCAAAGCCGCCCGCTCCCAAGGTCGACATGGAAAAGCGGGCCGCCGCTCAGAGTGCGGTCGAAACGGCGCTGCTCAAGCTCGAGCAGGAAACCGCCGAGGGCCATGGCAAGGCCAGCGCGGGCGCCGCCTCGGCGTTACGCATCGTCCTCAAGGAGCACGGCAAGCTGGTTGAGCCCCCGCTTGAAGCCCGGGTGCATGCGGCGCTGGTCGCCGCCGGCGAACTCGAGGGCTGGCAACGCTGGAGCGCCGACAAGGTGCGCGAGGACCTGGTTGCGAAAGCGGAGGGCCTGTTGAAGCGCCCCGAAGGCCAGGCCCTTGGCGGCCGCAAGATGCAGGAGACGCTGCGCGCCCTGCGCGATCAATGGAAGCAGGCCGACCAGGGCGGTGTGCCGAACCATGGCCTTTGGAAGCGCTTCGACGAGGCCTGCAATGAAGCGCACAAAGTGGTCGAAGCCTGGCTCGAGAAGGTGCGCGCCGAAGCGACCGAGCACCGCGCGCAGCGGCTGGCGCTGATCGAGGAAGTGAAGGCCTGGGCTGCGGCGCATGCCGATGCTTCCGACTTGAAGGCACACCATCGTGCGCTGCATCAGTTTGCCGATCGCTGGCGGGATGCGGGCCATGTGGGCGAGAAGGTCTTCGCCGAACTGCAACCGCATTGGAACGAGGCCTTCGGCGCCGCGCGCGCGCCCTTCGAAGCGGCTCAGAAGGCCAGCATCGAGCGGCGTCAGGCCATGATTGCCGAAGCGACCGAGCTCGGCGCCGCGCCGATGCTGCGCATCGATGCTGTCAAGGCACTGCAGCAGCGTTGGCAGGCCGAAGCGCAGACCGTGCCGCTGGACCGCCGTCAGGAGCAGAAGCTGTGGGACGCGTTCCGGGCCCCGATCGACGAAGCATTCAACCGCAAGAGCGCCGACCGCGAAAAAGCCTCCGCCGCAATGAGCGAGCACGACCGGAATGTGCTCGAGGCGTCGAAGGCCCTCGATGCCGCCAACAGCTCCGGCGATGTGCAGAAGATTCGCGCTGCGGTGGCTCGCCTCGAAGGCGCGCTGCGTGGCGAGGCACCTCCGCCCGCGCCGAAGGCGCCGGTTGCGCAGCCGGCACAGACTGCGACGGCGGATGGCCCCGCGGTGGGGGCCACGGAGGTGGTGGCCCCAGGGCAAGCCGCAGCCGAGTTCAGCGAGAGTGCCCAGCAGGAACCCGCGCCGGAAGACGCGGACGCACTGCCCGCCAGCGTCGCGCCGGAGGCTTCGGCGCCTGCTGTTGATCTGGTCGCGCCCGCCGATGGCGCAGATCCGTCGGCTCGGGCCGACGCCGGCGCCTCTCACGAGACCACCCAGGCACCTGCCGCGCCGCCGAAGCCCGCGCCCAAGCCCGTGATCGCTGTGCGCGGCGATGACCGGCCCGGAAACAAGAAGGCCGACGCGGCACCCGCCGCGCGGGGTGGCAAGTTCGGAGATCGTCGCGACACTCGGGGCGGACCATCCGGCCCAGGCGGCCGGCCCGGTGAGCGGGCGCCGCGTCCGGGCGATCGTGGCGCGCCCGCGGGCGGACCTGGCGGCCGCTTCGGCGACCGGCCCCCGCGCTTCGAAGACCGTGGCCCGCGCCTTGGCGATGCCGCGTTCCGCGCGCAGCGCGAGGCGCTCGAACGTGCCGATCTCGCCTTGCGCAAGCTCGCCGCTCAGGCGCACGGTGAGGCGCTCAGCCAACTGCTGGGCGCGTGGGAAAAGCGCGATGCGTCACAACTGCCGAGCGTTCAGGAATTCGGCCGGGCCGTGACGCCGGCCGTGCGCAGCACTTGGTCGCAATCCCTGGGCGCAGCGCCAGCGGCGATGGGGGGTGAAGCGGCCGAGGCCCTGCTGCGCCTCGAAATGGCGGCTGAAGTGCCGACCCCAGCCGAGCAGCTCGAAGCCCGCCGCGCCTTGCAGTTGAAACTACTGACCCGGCGCGGCGACCCGGCGCCGGCACAAACCTGGGGCCAGGACGCCGGCAAGGTGCTCGCTGCCGCGCATGACGCTGCAGCTGCGCGTCGCCTGCAGAACGCGCTCAAGGCGCTGCTGCGCAAGTAAGAGACAGCGTTCGGAAGAACGCTCAGCGTCTATCGGATGGCTCGAAGAATTCTTCGAACAACGAGGTGAGCCCGGCGAATTCAGACATGAACCTGCCGCGGTTCACGAAATAGGCCTCGCAGGCCACGGCGAAGAACTCGCTCATCGATTCGGCGCCGTAGGGGTCCAGCCAGGGTTCCTCGCCGCCGAATCGCTCGGCGACGATGGTCTTCTCGCGAAACGCTTCGAAGGCCGGTTCGAGTACCGCGAACCAGGCAGTGCGCGCCGCCCGTGCCGTCGAGGTTCCGCGAAAGCCCGCGGGCAGCGGCGGGCAGCCGTCCGCCGCGCCTGTACGCATGTCGATCTTGTGGGCGAACTCGTGGATCACGACGTTATAGCCCTCGCCGCGCGTGATGCTGCTCGCCAGCACATCCTGCCAACTCAGCATGACCGGGCCCTGCTCCATAGCCTCGCCCGCCACCACTTCGTCGTATTCGTGCACAACGCCCATTTCGTCGGTGGTCTTGCGGCGGGCCACGACCCCCGACGGATGGATCACGATGCCCACGAAGTCGTCGTACCAAGCCAGGCCCTTTGGAAGATGCAACACCGGAAGCACGGCTTGCGCCGCGACCGCGAGCGCGACCTCGTCGGTGATGGCGAAGCCGTGCGCGCCATGGAATTCCTTGTCACGAAGGAACTCGGCGGCAAGGCTTCGAAGCCGTTCCACGTCGGCGGGGGCGCGCTCGGTGAGGAACGGGTAGCGCCTCAGTGTGGCCAGCCAAGCCTCATCGGGGATGCGGGGCGTGGCGCGCAGGCGGCGCAGCCAGCCGAACATCAGCGCAGGTCGACGCGTCGCGCGCCCGCGCTCGAGAGGCACAGGACCTGGGCGCGGGGCGGATGCGCCGTGGCATCCCAGTCGCTCAGCACGATCCGTTCAAGCCCCAAGCCGAGCGCGTGGGTTGCAGGCATGTGGGTATGGCCGTGAACCAGGGTCGTCGCGCCGGCTTGCAGGAGCCATGCACGCGCGGCGTCCGCGTCGACGTCGGCCAAGACCATGCCCGGACTGCGCTTGCGATCCTCGCTCTGCGTGCGCATCGAGCGCGCGAACGCGCGGCGTTCCGCGAGCGGGCGGGCAAGGAAGGCGTCCTGCCACGGGGTCGCACGCACCTGGGCGCGGACCTTCAGGTACTCGGTGTCCTCGAGGCACAGCGCATCGCCGTGACTCAGGAGCCAGCGCTTGCCGTGCAATGTCAGCACGGTCGGATCGTCGAGCAGCGTCAGGCCGCAGCGCGTGGCGAGTGCGGCCCCGACCAGGAAGTCGCGATTCCCGTGCATGAAGAACACCGGCCTGCGCTCGGCCGCGCGCCGCAGCAGTTCGGCGCACTGGGCCTCGAAACCGGGCAGGGCGGCTGCATCGTCGCCGACCCAGACCTCGAACAGGTCGCCGAGGATGAATATTGCGTCTGCCGGTGTGGTTTGCAGATAGCCCTGCCACACGTCGAAGGTTGCGGCGTCGGTTGCCTGCAGATGGAGGTCGGAGATCAGGTCGACCGTATGCCACTCCGCAGGCGCCTCAAGCTCGGCAAAAGTCGTCATGCGCGGCCTTCAGGCTCCCTTGATGACGGCCTTCTCGATCACCACGTCTTCGAGGGGAACGTCATCGTGGAAGCCCTTGCGGCCGGTCTTCACAGCCTTGATCTTGTCGACCACTTCCTTGCCGGCCACGACCTTGCCGAACACCGCATAGCCCCAGCCTTGCGCCGAAGGGGCCGTGTGGTTCAGGAAGGCGTTGTCGGCCACGTTGATGAAGAACTGCGCAGTGGCCGAATGCGGGGCGCTGGTGCGGGCCATCGCCACCGTGTAGTTGTCATTCTTGAGGCCATTGTTGGCCTCGTTCTGGATCTCGGCGCCCGAGGGCTTCTGCGACATTCCAGGCTCGAAGCCGCCGCCTTGCACCATGAAGCCGGGAATGACACGGTGGAAGATGGTGTTGTCGTAGTGGCCCTTGGTCACGTACTCGAGGAAGTTGGCGACCGACTTGGGAGCCTTTTCCTGATCGAGTTCGAGCGTGATGACGCCTTGGTCCTTGATGTGCAGTTCGACTTGGGGGTTGCTCATGGGGTGCTCCTTTGCTTATTTCGCCACGGTGGCGGACTGGATGGTGATGGGTTCGAGGGGCACGTTCTGCATGCCGCCCTTGTTGCCCGTGGCTGCCACACGGATCTTGTCGACCACTTCGGTGCCTGCAACCACCTTGCCGAACACGGCATAGCCGTGGCCGTCGGGATTTGGGGCGTTCAGCATGGCGTTGTCCTTCACGTTGATGAAGAACTGGGAGGTCGCGGAATCCGGATCGCCGGTGCGGGCCATGGCGATGGTGTATTTGTCGTTTTTGAGGCCGTTGCTCGCCTCGAGCGGGATCGGCGCCCGCGTCGGCTTCTGTTTCAGGTCAGCCGTGAAGCCGCCCCCCTGGATCATGAAGCCGTCGATCACGCGGTGGAACACCGTGCCGTCATAGTGCTTGTCCTTGACGTACTGCAGGAAATTCGCAACCGTCTTGGGCGCCTTGTCGGGCGCGAGTTCGATGACGATGTCGCCGGCCGATGTGCTGAGCTTCACGCGCGGCGCGGCCTGCGCCCACGTGCTAGCCGCGGTGCCCGAGAGGGCCAGCGTTGCGGCCAGAACCAATGCCTTGCGGCGTGAAAAGGCTTGAATAGTCACGAGGTCTTGCTTTCGATGAATTGAGCCGCGGCGCGGCGACGCGAACAGTCCGGGCGGTCTAGTTGCGAACGGCCTTGCGAGCGGGAGGTGCGGCGGCGGGCAGCGCGGCCACTGCCGGTTTGCCGAACACCTGGCGGACCAGCGCCAGCTTCGGCGCCACGGTCGTGTTGCCGGGCTCGAGTTGCTGAGCGCGGACATAGGATTGCGCCGCGAGGCGGACATAGATGTCGCCGAGGTTCTCGTGGGCGGTGGCATAGCTCGGATTGAGCTTGATCGCCATCTCGAGCGCGGTGCGAGCCTTGTCGAACTGACTCTGGCTCGCGTACAGGGCTGCAAGGTTGTTGTAGGGCTCAGGCAACTCCGGGAAATCCTGGGTGAGCTGCGTGAATGCCGTCGTCGCGTCGGCCTGCTTGCCTTGCTCGGTCAGGATCACACCGCGCAAGAAGCGCATCTGCGGATCCCGCGGCTTGCTGGCAATGTAGGTGTCGGCCTTGGTCAATGCCTCGTCGGCCTTTCCTTGACGCAGCAGATTGTTCACGTCGGAATAGTCGTCGGCCTGCGCAGCACCCGCGGCGAGTGCCAACAAGAGCACCGAGAAAACGCGGATCAAATTCGAAATGGAGAAGGGGGCGTACTGCATGAAGCCTCAAGCGAGTGGAGGGGCGCGGGCCTCGAAAACCCCAGGGGATTACCCGGAAAACAACCGGAAAATACCCGGCGACGGCCGTTTATACTGCGGGTGATTGTAGCCGAGGGGCCATGTCCAGCCCCATGTTGCCGCAGCGCATCCACCCTTGAAAAACCGCCGTCGTTCGCTCGTGCAGCACGAGCGCGAACCGACGCTTTCCGAGTCCCATGAGTCTTCGCATCTACAACACGCTCACGCGTGATCTGGAGGAATTTTCTCCTCTGCAACCTGGTCGGGTGCGCATGTACGTGTGCGGGATGACGGTTTACGACTATTGCCACCTCGGGCACGCGCGCTCGATGATCGCCTTCGATGTCGTGCAGCGCTGGCTCAGGCAATCGGGGCTTGCGGTCGACTATGTGCGCAACATCACCGACATCGACGACAAGATCATCCGCCGCGCGGTCGAGAACGGCGAGAGCATCCGGGCGCTCACCGATCGAATGATCGATGCATTGCATGAGGATGCTGACGCCCTGGGGATCGAACGGCCTACGCACGAACCGCGCGCAACGGAGTTCATTCCGCAGATGCTTTCCATGATCGCCACGCTGGAGAATAAGGGCCTTGCCTACCGTTCGACCAATGGCGACGTCAACTACGCCGTGCGCAAGTTCCCTGGATACGGCAAGCTGAGCGGGAAGACGCTCGATGAACTTCACGCCGGTGAGCGCGTGGCCGTGCTCGACGGCAAGGACGACCCGCTCGACCCGGTGCTGTGGAAGAGCGCAAAGGCCAGCGAGCCCGAGGAAGTGAAGTGGGCGAGCGAATATGGCGCCGGCCGTCCGGGTTGGCACATCGAATGCTCGGCCATGGCCTGCCAGCTTCTGGGGGAAACGCTGGACATCCACGGGGGCGGCGCCGATCTGCAGTTCCCTCACCACGAGAACGAGATTGCCCAGAGCGAAGGCGCGACCGGCAAGCCGCTCGCACGCATCTGGATGCACAACGGATTCATCAACATCGACGACGAGAAGATGTCCAAGAGCCTGGGCAACTTCTTTCTCATCCGCGACGTGCTGCAGAAATTCGATGCCGAGACAATCCGTTTCTTCGTGGTTCGAGCGCACTATCGCAGCCCGCTCAACTACAGCGATGTTCACCTGGATGATGCGCGTGCCTCCCTCAAGCGGCTTTACACGGCCCTGCATCTGGTTCCGCCGGCCGCCGCGGTTGCGATCGACTGGCGCGACCCCTACGCCGCCCGGTTCAAGGCGGCCATGGACGAGGACTTCGGCACGCCGGAAGCGGTTGCGGTGCTGTTCGACTTGGCGGGCGAGGTCAATCGCACGCGGTCGGCGGAGGCCGCCGGATTGCTGAAGGCCCTGGGCGGATGCCTGGGCCTGCTGCAATCAGACCCTCAAGGGTTCCTTCAAGCGGGCACGACGCTCGACGAGGCGACGATCCAGGCCAAGATCCAGCGGCGGGCCGAGGCCAAGGCCGCGAAGGATTTCGCTGAAGCGGATCGCATACGCAACGAACTTCTTGAACAGGGCATCGTGTTGAAAGACTCGCCGACCGGTACGACTTGGACCTCCGCCAAGTGAAGGCCTGACAAACCCATGCCTGCCGCAAAGCCACTCGCCATCGAAGTCTTCACGCCCCCCTATTGGGAAGAGGCCTGCAAGCATCTCGCAAAGAAAGACCGCGTCATGAAGCGGCTGATTCCGCGCTTCGGCGACGCCTGCCTGGAGTCGCGCGGAGACGCCTTCACGACCCTCGCTCGCAGCATCGTCGGCCAGCAAATCTCCGTGAAGGCGGCGCAATCCGTCTGGGACCGCTTCGCGAAGCTGCCCCGCAAGATGGCGCCCGCCAACGTGCTGAAGCTCAAGGTCGACGACATGCGTGCCGCTGGCCTGTCGGCGCGCAAGGTCGAGTATCTCGTCGACCTCGCCATACACTTCGATTCACGCGCGGTGCACGTCGATGCATGGGAGAACATGTCCGACGAGATGATCATCGCGGAACTCATTGCAATCCGCGGCATCGGTCGGTGGACCGCCGAGATGTTCCTCATCTTCCATCTGATGCGTCCCAACGTTCTGCCGCTCGACGACCTCGGCTTGATCAACGGCATCAGTCAGAATTATTTCTCGGGCGATCCTGTGAGCCGGAGCGATGCGCGGGAGGTGGCCGTGGCCTGGGCACCATACTGCAGCGTCGCGACTTGGTATATTTGGCGATCGCTCGACCCGCTACCGGTCGCATATTGAATACAGGAGAAGACGTTGGCGAAACGAACCTTCCTCGACTTCGAGCAGCCGGTGGCTGAACTCGAAAGCAAGATTGAAGAGCTGCGTTATGTACAGACCGAATCGGCGGTCGACATCTCGGAAGAAATCGATCAGCTCGGCAAGAAGAGCCTGCAGCTCACCAAGGACATCTACAGCGACCTGACGCCCTGGCAGATCACGAAGATCGCGCGCCACCCCGAGCGTCCCTACACGCTCGACTATGTGCATGAGATCTTCACGGACTTCGTCGAACTGCATGGCGACCGTCACTTCGCCGACGACCTCTCGATCATCGGTGGCTTGGCGCGCTTCAACGGTACGCCCTGCATGGTGCTCGGCCACCAGAAAGGCCGCGATACCAAGGAGCGCACGGCGCGCAACTTCGGCATGAGCAAGCCCGAGGGCTACCGCAAGGCGCTGCGCTTGATGAAGACGGCCGAGAAATTCAAGCTCCCGGTGTTCACCTTCGTGGATACGCCAGGTGCCTATCCTGGCATCGACGCCGAAGAACGCGGCCAGTCCGAAGCCATCGGCCGTAACATTTTCGAGATGGCGCAGCTCGAGGTGCCGATCATCGTGACCATCATCGGAGAGGGGGGCTCCGGCGGAGCGCTCGCCATCTCTGTGGGTGATCAGCTCCTGATGCTGCAGTATTCGATCTACTCGGTGATCAGCCCGGAGGGCTGCGCCTCGATCCTTTGGAAGACCAGCGACAAGGCGCAGGAAGCGGCCGATGCGCTGGGCATCACTGCGCATCGGCTCAAGGCCCTGGGGCTGGTCGACAAGATCGTCAACGAGCCGGTTGGGGGTGCGCACCGCGATCATCGGCAGATGGCCGCGTTCCTCAAGCGGGCGCTCAACGATGCGTTTCGACAGGTCAGCGATCTGACGCCGAAAGAGCTGCTCAATCGCCGCTACGAACGTCTGCAAAGCTACGGCCGCTTCTCGGACACCAAGGCCGAAAGCAGCAAGTAGGGCAGCGCGCGGGCTATGGCCTGCGGCCCGGCTCCTCATGGAGAATCCCGCCGCCCTCGCGCTAGCGTCCTGGGCGGCACCCTTGCCCCTGGGCATTGCCTATAGCGGCGGGGCCGATTCCACAGCCTTGCTGCACGCTGCCGCAAGCCTTTGGCCCGGTCAGGTGCATGCACTTCACGTCAATCACGGACTGCAGCAGGCGGCCGGCGAGTTCGAGGCCCATTGCGTGGCTGCCTGCGCCGCACTGGGCGTCCCTCTGCACGTGGGGCGGATCGATGCCCGCCATGCGCCGGGCGACAGCCCGGAGGATGCGGCGCGCCGCGCCCGCTATTCGACGCTGGCGGCTCTGGCCCGCGTTCACAACTTTGAGCATGTCGTCCTGGCGCAGCATGCCGACGACCAGGTCGAGACCATGCTCATTGCGCTCAGCCGCGGCGCCGGCCTCGACGGCCTGGCTGGCATGCCTCGGCAGATGCAGCGGCACGGCGTGAGCTTTCATCGTCCCTTGTTGGAGGTGCACGCAGCCGCGCTGCGCGGTTGGATAGCCGTCAGCGGCACTGCCTGCATCGACGACCCGAGCAATTCAGATCTGCGCTACACGCGCAACCGCATCCGACAACAGGTGATGCCTGCCCTCGCCGCGGCGTTGCCGCAATTTCGCGAGACCTTTGCGCGTTCGGCGCGCAATGCGGCGAGGGCATCGAGCCTGCTCGCGGGCCTCGCCGCCGCGGACATCGCGCAGGCAGGAACGCCGCCTGCGCTGGCTGTCTTGCGCACGCTGCCGCGCGAGCGTTTGGCCAACGCCTTGCGCTACTGGCTCAAGCGTGAGCATTTCGCCGTCCCCAGCGAGGCGCAACTCGAGCAATTGCTCGAACAGATCGCGGCCTGCAGCACGCGGGGCCATCGCATCCGGCTCAAGATCGCGAATGGCCGCGTCGAGCGCGAGGGCGACAAGCTCCATTGGTACAATGCTTCGCCCTTGCCGTAGCCCGCAGTCATTGCGCTGAAGTTGGCTGTCGACGGGCGCACGGATGTCGCCGTTGCGGCATCCGAATACTTCTCTTTCACTTCACCCATGGCATTGATCGTTCATAAATACGGCGGCACGTCGATGGGCTCGACCGAGCGCATCAAGAATGTTGCCAAGCGCGTTGCCAAATGGGCGCGCGCCGGCCACCAGATGGTCGTGGTTCCAAGTGCCATGAGCGGCGAGACCAATCGCCTGCTCGGCCTGGCCAAGGAACTGGCGCCCGCCAAACCCGGCGAAGACCACAACCGCGAACTCGACATGCTGGCCTCCACCGGCGAGCAGGCTTCGTCGGCCCTGCTGGCGATCGCGCTGCAGGCCGAGGGCATGCAGGCCGTCAGCTATGCGGGTTGGCAGGTTCAGGTGAAGACCGACAGCGCCTTTACCAAGGCGCGCATCGAGAGCATCGACGACGAGCGCGTGCGCGCGGACCTTGAGGCCGGCAGGGTCGTCGTCATTACCGGTTTCCAGGGCGTCGACGACGCCGGCAACATCACGACGCTCGGGCGCGGCGGCAGCGACACATCGGCGGTGGCGATCGCTGCTGCGATGAAGGCTGACGAATGCCTCATTTACACCGATGTCGATGGCGTCTACACCACCGATCCTCGTGTCGAGCCCGACGCGCGCCGCCTGGCTACCGTGAGCTTCGAAGAGATGCTCGAGATGGCGAGCCTGGGGTCCAAGGTGCTGCAGATCCGCTCGGTCGAGTTCGCAGGCAAGTACAAGGTACCGTTGCGTGTGCTTTCGAGCTTCACGCCATGGGACATCGACATCAACGAAGAAGCCAAGTCCGGCACGTTGATCACTTTCGAAGAGGACGAAAAAATGGAACAAGCCGTCGTATCCGGCATTGCCTTCAATCGCGACGAAGCCAAGATCTCGGTGCTGGGCGTGCCTGACAAGCCGGGCATCGCCTATCACATCCTGGGCGCCATCGCCGACGCGAATATCGAGGTCGACGTCATCATCCAGAACCTGAGCAAGGATGGACGCACGGACTTCAGCTTCACGGTGCACCGCAACGATTATGCGAAGGCGATCGACCTGCTCAAGGCCAAGGTGCTGCCCACGCTGGGCGCGGCCGACATCGTCGGCGACACGAAGATCTGCAAGGTCAGCATCGTGGGTATCGGCATGCGCAGCCACGTCGGCGTGGCGAGCAAGATGTTCCGCGTGCTGAGCGAGGAGGGCATCAATATTCAGATGATTTCCACCAGCGAGATCAAGACTTCGGTGGTGATCGACGAGAAATACATGGAGCTCGCCGTGCGCGCGCTGCATAAAGCCTTCGACCTCGACCAACCTGCCGCCTGAAGCTGGCATAATCGTGAGTTCCGGAACTGTGACCGAGTGGCCGAAGGTGCTCCCCTGCTAAGGGAGTATGGGGTGTAGAGCCTCATCGAGGGTTCGAATCCCTCCGGTTCCGCCAGATAGCAAGCAAAAACGGCCCTCCATGGGCCGTTTTGCTTTTCTGCCACGCCCTGCGCCCTAGCGCCGATTCCTTGGGGTCGCGATCTCACAATTTCCCCGCCGCCGCGCGACAATGATGTCAGCATGACGCAGTCATTACCTCACCCCGACGACCTGACAGATGCCGAGCTGGCGGAGCATGCGAAGGCGTGGCGCCGGCAAGCCCTGCGCGGCGACCGCAGTGCGCGGGCGCCCGCGCACGCCTACGAGACGGCGTTGCGCGAACGCGTGCGTGCCTCGATGGCTGCTGAGCTGATGACCACCAGCACCTCCAGTGAGCCCGAACGCAAGCGTCCCTGGTGGCGCTTCCTGTGGCCTTCCCAGGACGATCGCACCGCTTCATGACCGGGCCGCCGCATCCCGGCGCTCCGCTATTCCTTCGCTGGGCGATGGCCTGCGCCGTACTGGTGCTGGCGGCATTGCACGCCCAAGCGGGGCTGATTACAGGGCGAGTCATCAAGGTGGCCGACGGCGACACCATCGTCGTCGTCGATGGTGCAAAGGTGCAGCATCTCATTCGTCTGGGCTCCATCGATGCGCCCGAGCACAGCCAGCCGTTCGGCAGGCGTGCGGGTGAAAGCCTCGCCGAAATGGTGGCCGGCAGGATGGTGCGCGTGCAGGTGCGCGCCGCGGATCGCTTCGGAAGGAGCGTGGGTGTCGTCTTCCTGGGTGATGTCGATGTGAACCGGGCGCAGATCGAGCGCGGCATGGCGTGGTGGTATCGAAGCTACGCCCTCGAGCAGAGCTCTCGCGACCGCGCCGGCTATCGGCGCGCCGAACAGATTGCACGCGCGCGGCGCCACGGGCTGTGGTCGGATCCGCGTCCCATTCCGCCCTGGACCTGGCGCCACCGCATCGATCCCCGCGCGCGTTCACCAGGTCGGGCCTTGCTCGGTAGAACTGATTGACACATAAACAATTGAAAAGTAATGTACTGGCATCTTTTGAGGTGCCCGCACATGAAAATCGCTATCCTCGGTGGTGGTCACGGCTGCTATGCCGCAGCCGCCGATCTGTCCGAATCCAGCCACGAAGTCCGTCTCTGGCGCCGTGATGCAGCCGCGCTCGGCGCGGTCCTGGAGGCCGGCTCGATCCGGTTGAAAGACGCGCAGGGCGAGCGGGACGTGAAGATCGCCCTGGCCACCGGGAACATCGGGGACGCAATGCGCGGTGCGCAGCTCATCCTGATTCCGTCCCCCGCCATTGCGCAGGCAGACATCGCACGCGCCATGGCGCCGCACCTTGTCGATGGACAAGTCGTGTTCCTGCCGCCAGGCACGTTCGGCAGCTATGTCATGGCGCGCATCGCGCGCAAGGCCGGCAGCACCGCCGACGTCGCTTGGGCCGAGACCGGCACACTGCCTTATCTGGCGCGCAAGCATGGTGAGCGCGAGGTCAACGTCACGATCCGCGCGATCCACCTGCCGACGGGTGTCTACCCGGCGCGCAAGGAAGAGGAAGCGATCGCGCTGATTCGGCAGGCCTACCCCAGCGTGCACGGCTGTGGCGACGCTCTGTCGGGCGCGCTGATGAACGCAGGGCCCGTGATACACCCGCCATTGATGGTGATGAACGCCGCCCCGCTGCAGCATTTCGAGCGCTGGGACATCCACAACGAAGGCACGCAGCGCGCGGTTCGCGCCGTCACCGACCAGTTGGACAACGAACGCATCGCGGTACGCGAAGCCTTCGGGCACACCGGTCCGCATTACCCGCTGGCCGACCACTACAACAACGACAAATGGATGTACGGCGACGCGCACAAGAAGCTCGTGAAGTCGGGCGACTGGCGCGAGAACATCGATCTCTACACCCACCGCTACATCACCGAGGACACAGAACTCGGGTTGGCGTTTCTCGCATCTGCGGCGCGCTACGCCGGTGTCGACGCGCCCATCGCGCACGGCCTGCTGGCCATCGTGGGTGGCTTTCTTGGCCGGGATCTTCGCAAGGGCGTGCGTACCTTCGACACGCTCGGCCTGAACGACCTGAGCCGCGATGCCTTGAAGGAACGACTCCATGAAGGCGCCTGAATCCGCGCCGCGGTTTGCCGCAGTCGGCGCCGGCCGCATGGGGCGAGGCATCGCGATCGCATTCGCCTACGCCGGCCATCGCATCTCCCTGGTCGATCTGCGGGTGCGCAGCGAAGATGCCTGGCGGAAGCTGCGTGATGAGGCCCGTGAAGAAATCGAATCCAGCCTGACCGGTCTGGCGCAGCTTGGCGTGCTGAGGCGCGAGCAGGTGGCGGAGATTGCGTCCCGCGTCGATCTGGTGGGTGTGGCTGATGCGCCGCGCGCACTGGGTGCCGCCGAACTTGTGTTCGAAGGCGTCCCCGAAACCCTCCAGGCGAAGCGCGAGGCTTTCGAGCAGATCAACGCGCTGTGCCGTTCCGACGCGATCCTCACGTCGACGACCAGCAGCATCCTGGTCACGCAGATTGCCGAGTTGGTGCGTGGACCCGAACGCTTCCTCAACATCCATTGGCTCAATCCCGCCTACGTGATTCCGGTGGTGGAGCTCAGTTGCCATGCCGGCACCGACCCGGCCGTGCTCGCACGCGCAAAGCAGCTGATGGAGGCGATCGGCAAGCTGCCGGTCGTGTGCGGCGCGACACCTGGATACATCGTGCCTCGACTGCAGGCGCTCGTCATGAATGAGGCTGCTCGAATGATCGAGGAGGGCGCGGCCACGGCCGAAGAGATCGACAAGGCGACCCGCTTCGGCCTGGGGCTGCGCTTCGCCGCGCTGGGCGTGGTCGAGTTCATTGATTTCGGGGGGTGTGACATCCTGCATCACGCAAGCCGCGAGATGTCAGCCTCCATCGACGCGAACCGCTACCAGGCGCCGGCGATTCTCGATCGCATGATGAGCGAGGGGCGCCTCGGGCTGAAAACCGGCAGTGGTTTCTACGACTACGGAGGGCGCGACGTAGCCGCCTATCGTTCCGATGTGTTGCTGCGCACCCTCGGCATGCTCAAGCATGCCGGCCTGTGGCAGCCTCCCGCCCAAAGCACCCTCGACTGAATCCCGCGCCATGACCGTGCCCCCCATCCGACGCGCGTTCGCCGATCTGTCAGTCGGGCAGATCCACCATGCCTCTTGCGGGGACTCGGACGCACCCGCGGTGCTTTTTCTCCATCAGACGCCTCGAAGCTGGGAGGAGTATCGGGCGGTGCTGCCCTTGGTCGGACGGCACTATCACGCCATCGCGATGGACACCGTCGGCTTCGGCGACTCGGCGCCCGCGCCCTGGCCCCCGACCATCGAGCGCTGGGCGGCGGTCGCCGTTGAATTGCTCGACGTACTGGGCGTGCAAAGGGCCCACGTGGTGGGGCACCACACTGGCGGCGTTATCGCTGTCGAGATTGCAGCCGCATTCCCCGAGCGCGTCGGCGCACTGGTGCTGTCGTCGACGCCGTTCACCAATGATGCCTTCCGCCGCGCGCGCGCCGATCGTCCGCCGATCGACGAAGTCGAACCCAGCAACGACGGGTCGCACCTGGCTGCGATGTGGCGCAATCGGCAGGCCTTCTATCCGTCGGCCCGGCCCGATCTGCTCCAGGCTTTCGTGCGCGATGCCTTGAAGGTCTCGGGTTCGCTCGAGGGCGGACATCGGGCGGTGGCATCGTACCGCATGGAAGAGCGCGTGGGCCTCGTCACGCATCCCACCCTGGTGATCCGCGCGCCGGACGATCCATTCGCATCACCGCACGCGCAGGAGCTGGCGGAGCATCTGCATGACGCGCGCATCGTCGATATTGTCGGCGGCATGGTGCCGCTGCCGGATCAACTGCCGCAGGCCTTCGCGCAGGCGTTGCTGGACTTCCTCGATTGCCTGCCCTGAAGGGCTCATAAGGCAAGCTCTCCGATAAAGGCCGCTGAAGTGCCACGGCGCAGGGTTGTCCACCGGGCTTGGTTGTGGACAACGCGCTGGCCCTTTGTCAGGCCACGAAGCGTGTTGTCCACAACTGCGAAGCACCCGGTGGTCAACCCGTGTTCAGCGCGAGGTCTTTGCGTGTCTGCGGCATTGACGCCACCAAGGAGAACGATCGAAGGTATCGACCGACTTCCGTGCCCCTGCGGTGACTGCCTGGTGTGCTCGCCTTTCGAAGGCCCAAGTGAGACCCGCAGCCCGCAGGGTGCCGGAAGGCCACGACGGGCCACAGGATGTAGCGCCAGGCCTACCCAGCTGGAGCGCCAATTTATGAGCTTCCCGCCGCGCCTTCCGACACGGACAGTCATACCGCAACTTCCAGGAGTCTGTCCATGAGTACCAATGCTTCCAGCGACGTGTTTGCCGGCCTGGACTGGGCCGTGCACACCCATGCGGTGTGTGTCATCGACGCTGCGGGCGCCATATGTGAGCGCTTCGAGATCGCCCACAACCGCGAGGGTCTGGCCGAGCTGATGCGACGCCTGGCGCGTTTCGGCGCGCGCGTGCGCATCGCCATCGAGCGGCCTTCGGGCCTGATCGTGGACGCCCTGGTCGAGGCCGGCCATCACGTCTTCCCGATCCATCCCAACGCGGTCAAGGCCTCTCGACCGCGCTACCGCAGCCACGGCGCCAAGAGCGATGCTTCCGACGCCTACCTGCTGGCCGACCTGCTGCGTACCGACGGCCACCGCTGGAGGGAGCTGTCGCCGCAGTCCGATTCGATCCGCGCTTTGCGTGCTCTGGTGCGCTCGCGCGACGACCTCGTGGCCACCCGCGTGGCGCTGGGCAACCAACTGCGCAGCACCTTGGAGGCCTTCTGGCCCGGCGCGGCCAGCATCTTCGCCGACATCACCTCGCCCATCGGATTGGCGTTCCTCAAGCGCTATCCCTCGCCTGCTCGACTCAGCGAGGCAGCCCTGCGACGCTTCTGTCGCAGCCAGCACTACAGCGGCCGTCGAAGCCCGGCCGAGCTGCTGGCACGCCTGAACAGTGCCGCAACGGGCCTGGCCGGCCCGCTCACCAACGAGGCTGCCGCGCAGCTCGTGCGCTCGATGGTGGCGGTGCTGCAGCCGCTGGTCGAGCAGATCGCCGTGCTCACACGGCGCATCGAGCGCTTCGTCGAGTCGCTGCCCGACGGACAGATCATCATGTCCTTCCCGCGTGCCGGCCACGTCTGCGCCGCCCAGATCCTGGCTGAGCTCGGCGACGTGCGCGAGCGCTTTCCCACCCTCGACCAGTTGACCGCCGACGCCGGTGCGGTCCCAGTGACCTACCAGTCCGGCAAGACCCGCAGCGTGGCCTTCCGATGGGCCTGCAACCACCGCCTGCGCCAGGCCGTCACTTGCCTGGCCGACAACTCGCGCCACGCCAACGAATGGGCCCGCGGCATCTACACCGCCGCCCGAGCACGCGGCTGCGACCATCCACACGCAATTCGCATCCTCGCCCGAGCGTGGTTGCGCGTGATCTGGCGCGCCTGGACTGACCGCAAGCCCTATGACCCCGAGCTCCACCTCGGCGCTCACAAGCTTGCTTCCCATCAGGGAGGTTGACACCGGATGTCTCACTCCTCCTCCTCTTCGGCTTCTTCCGCCGGCGCCCCTTCGTGCAGTTCGATGATGCGGCGCAAGGTCGTCTTCAGCGCTTCGGCGCTTTCCAGTCCGAAGGGTTCCATCACACGCAACTCGTGTTCGCGCGCGAGTTCCATCAAGTGCTTGACGGTTCGTTCCCCCGCATCGGTGATGCGCACCAGCGTGATGCGGCGATCACTGTCGTGGGGCAGGCGCTCCACATGGCCCTTGACCGTCATGCGGTCGAGCATGCGGGTGACGGTGGGCTGCTTCATGACCGCGACCTGCGCGAGCCGACCGATGCTCACAGGCTCGCCGCCCGCGAGTGTTGCCATCACGCGCCATTCCGACACCGAAAAGCCGTGTTGTCGCGCGACCTTGTGGAACTCGGACGAGATCAGGTGGCTCGCCTGCGCAAGCAGCGCCGGCAGGTAGTCATCCACGAATCGGCGCGGCACCGATGCGGCCGCGCGTGCGGGCACATTGCTTGCGTGTCTAGGGTTATTCATGATTGTGGATAGATTGAGTTCTAAAGAATATACGTACTTCGCGCCACAGGGTTCGAGGGTTTACAAGGAGCATCATGGCTGAGAGGTCATTTGTCGAGGAAGTCAAGAAGCTGCGCCTGGGTGCTGGAGAAGTCTTCAGCGGCGAAGGCATTCTTGCGGTGACCAAGGCGCTGCTTGAATCGGGCGTTGCCTACGTCGCCGGCTATCAGGGCGCGCCGATCTCCCACCTGATGGATGTGCTGGCCGACGCGCAGGACATCCTGGCGGAGCAGGGCATCCGCTTCGAGAACAGCGCGAGCGAGGCCACCGCGGCGGCAACATTGGCTGCATCGGTCAACTACCCTTTGCGCGGTGCCGTCACCTTCAAGGCCACCGTGGGCACCAATGTGGCCTCCGATGCACTGGCCAATCTCGCCTCGGGCGGCGTCACCGGCGGCGCGCTGATCATCGTCGGCGAGGACTACGGCGAAGGCTCGTCGATCATGCAGGAGCGCAGCCACGCCTTCGCAATGAAGTCGCAGATGTGGCTGCTCGATCCGCGGCCGAACCTGAGCTCCATCGTGCAGGCGGTGAAACAGGGCTTCGAGCTCTCGGAGGCCAGCAACACACCGGTCATGCTGCAGCTGCGCATCCGCGCCTGCCACGTGCACGGCCAGTTCGTCGCCTCCGACAACGTGCCGCCCACCTTCACGCTCAAGAGCGCGCTCGAGAGCCCGCAGCGCGACGTCAGCCGGATCGTTCTGCCCCCCGCGAGCTTCGTGCACGAGCAGGAGAAGGTCAGGGACCGCTGGCCCGCGGCCGTGCGCTTCATCGAGGAGCGCAAGCTCAACGAGTTTTTCGCGGAGGACGCCGACGACATCGGCATCATCGTCCAGGGCGGCAGCTACAACACCATGGTGCGCGCCCTGGAGCGCCTGGGCCTGGCCGACGTGTACGGCAACTCGAAGGTGCCGCTCTACGTGATGAACGTCGCCTACCCGGTGATCGACAGCGAGATCCTGCGCTTTTGCGAGAACAAGCGCGCCGTCCTGCTGGTCGAGGAAGGCCAGCCCAACTTCGTCGAGCAGAACCTCGCGTCCATCCTGCGTCAAGCCGGTTGCACCGCGGCGCTGCATGGCAAGGACATGTTGCCCGTGGCCGGCGAATACACGGCTTCCGAGCTGCTGAAGGGCGCGCGCACATTCTTCGAGCGCTACGAGCGTCTGGCGCCGCTGCCCGTGCCCGCGCCGGCGCGCAAGATCATTCCGTTGACCGAGGTCGCCGCCATCGGTATCGACGCCGCGCCGGAGCCCTCCCGGTCGATCGACGAGAACGTGCATGCGCGGCCACCGGGCTTCTGCACCGGCTGCCCCGAGCGTCCGATCTTCAGTGCCATGAAGCTGGTCGAGCGAGAACTGGGGCCGCACCACATCAGCGCCGACATCGGCTGCCACCTGTTCTCGATCCTGCCGCCCTTCAACCTCGGCAACACGACGATGGGCTATGGCCTTGGCGCCGCGGGCGCCGCGGCGCTCAATGTGCCGGCGGGCAAGCGGGCCATCTCGATGATGGGCGACGGCGGCTTCTGGCACAACGGCCTGACGAGCGGCATCGCCAACGCGGTGTTCAATCGCAGCGACAACCTGACGATCGTCGTCGACAACAACTACACCTCCGCCACCGGCGGCCAGGACATCCTCTCGTCGACCGCGCTCAATCCGACGCGCAGCACCGGCCACGCGATCGAGAAGGCGGTGCGCGGCGTCGGCGTGAACTGGGTCAGGACACTGCGCCGCACCTATGACATCGCCGGCATGCGCGATGCCCTGCGCGATGCGCTGACCACCCAGGAAAAGGGCCCCAAGGTCCTGATCGCGCAATCGGAATGCATGCTCAACAAGCAGCGCCGCGAAAAGCCGCTGGTGCGCAAGGCCGTGGCCGAAGGCAAGCGGGTCGTGCGCGAGAAGTTCGGCGTCGACTCCGATACCTGCACGGGCGACCACTCCTGCATCCGGCTCTCGGGCTGCCCGTCGCTGTCGATCAAGCCCAACCCCGATCCGCTGCGCACCGACCCGGTGGCGACGGTGCTCGACAGCTGCGTCGGCTGCGGCGTGTGCGGCGAAGTCTCGCACGCGGCCGTGTTGTGCCCCTCGTTCTACAAGGCACAGATCGTCAGCAATCCGGGCTGGTGGGACCGCGCGCGCGAGAAGCTGCGCGCCTCGGTCATCGGCTGGATCCAACGCGGAGAAGCCCAGCGCCGAGAGCGCTACGCCTTCTGAACTCGTGCACACACAACAAACCCACAGATGAATTCGGTTCAACCCATCAAGATCGCGATTCTCGCCATGGGCGGTGAAGGCGGCGGCGTGCTGGCCGACTGGATCGTCGATCTCGGCGAGCACAACGGCTACATCGCCCAGACCACTTCCGTCCCCGGCGTCGCGCAGCGGACCGGCGCGACCATCTACTACGTCGAACTCTTCCCCGAGGCGCAGGCCGCGGCCGACGGCGGCCGGCCCGTGCTGGCACTCATGCCCTTGCCGGGCGACGTGGACATCGTGCTGGCCTCCGAACTGATGGAGGCTGGCCGCGCGGTGCAGCGCGGCCTCGTCACGCGAGAGCGCACGACGCTGATTGCATCGACCCACCGCGTCTACTCGATCGCCGAGAAATCCGCGATGGGGGACGGCCGCGTCGACAGCACGCAACTCGTCGCGCATGCGGACGGCGCCGCCAAGCGCTTCATCCGCTTCGACATGGCCGAGGCGGCCGAGAAGGCGGGCAGCGTGATTAGCGCCGTGCTCTTCGGCGCGCTCGCCGGCGCCGGTGTGCTGCCGTTCAGCCGCGCCCAGTTCGAGGCGACCGTGGAGCGGGGCGGCGTCGGTGTCAAGCCGAGCCTGAAGGCCTTCGGCGGGGCCTTCGATCGCGCGCAGCGCGGACCGGAACAGCCCGCTGCGGAGTCGAAGCCGACACCCGTCGTGACAGCGCCGCCAAGTCCCACGCATCCCGCCGTGCGCGCGCTGGTGCAGCGGGTGCAGCAGCAGTTTCCACCCGCCGCGCACTACCTCCTGCTGGAAGGCGTCCGCCGGCTGATCGACTATCAGGACCCGGCCTACGCAGACACCTTTCTGGACCGCATGCAGAAGGTGCACGCGCTGCCCGCTCGCGACGATGGCCGGCTGGCGGAGGCCACCGCGCGGCATCTTGCGCTCTGGATGTCCTACGAAGACACCGCGCGCGTCGCCGCCCTGAAGACGCGCGCTTCCCGTTTCGAGCGCGTGCGCGGCGAAGCGCGCGTGCAGTCGGACCAGGTGCTTGCGATCAACGAATACATGCACCCGCGCCTGCAGGAGATCTGCGAGACGCTGCCCGGCGGCATCGGCCGCTGGCTGATGAACTCGACCGGTCCGCGGCGGCTGGTGGAGCGCTTCACCAGGAAGGGGCGCGTCATCCAGACCAGCTCGCTGCGCGGCTTCCTGATGCTGCGCTGCGTCGCGGGCATGAAGCGCTGGCGCCGCTCGACAATGCGCTTCGCGCAGGAGAACCAGCTGATCGAGCAATGGCTGGAGCGCATCGCGCAGACGGCCGCCTTCAACCCGGCGCTGGCGGTGGAGATCGCCGAATGCCAGCGCCTGGTGAAGGGCTACAGCGATACCCACGAGCGCGGCCTGCGCAACTATGAAGTCGTGATGGAAGCCGCACGCCGCGCGGGCGCGACACTGGCCCCCGCCACGCTGCGCGAATTGCGCGAAGCTGCCCTTGCGGACGAACACGGCCACAAGCTGCGGGCCGCACTGGCGCAGCACGCGCTGGCTTGAACGAGAGAACGCAACGCCATGTCCCACGAAGCCCCTGCCACCCTCGCACTGCGTGTCGTCGAGGCGCGCGCCTTGAATCCCTTGATCCGCATGTTCCGGCTGCGCGCCGAGGACGGCGCGGCCTTGCCGGGCTTCACCGCGGGCGCGCACATCCGCGTCAATGTCGAACTCCCCGACGGCAGCCATGATTGGCGCCACTACTCGCTGATCAACCGGGCCCCGCGGCCGGACGCCACCGATGCGCCCGGCGAGTACGTGATCGCCGTTCGCCGCGAAGCCGACGGCCGTGGTGGATCGCGCTTCATGCACGAGCACCTGCAGGAGGGCGATTCGCTCACCGTCGAGGTGCCCAAGAACGACTTCCCGCTGCACGAGGGCGCGGGCGGCACGGTGCTCATCGCAGGCGGCATCGGCATCACGCCGCTTATCAGCATGGCGGCGCGCCGCAAGGCGGAGGGCAGACCGGTGCGCATGCACTATGCCGGCCGCAGCCGCGACCTGATGGCCTTCCTGCCCGAACTGGAGGACTTGCTGGCCGACGACCTGTTGGTGCACGCCGATGCCGAGGCCGGCGGTCCGCTCGACATCCAGGCGCTGCTCGACGGCTGCACGGCGGACCAGCAGCTCTACGTCTGCGGCCCCAAGGTCATGCTCGACGCCGTGCTGGCGGCGACGCAGGCGCGCGGCTGGACGCATGATCGCGTGCACTTCGAGCTCTTCACCACGCCGGTCGTGGAAGAGGGCGATCACCCCTTCGAGGTCGAGTTGGCCCTGTCCGGCAAGCGCTTCATGGTGCCCGCCGACCAGACCATCCTCGACTGCCTGATCGAGCACGGTTGCGATCCGATGTTCGACTGCAAGCGCGGCGAGTGCGGCGTATGCGCGACGCCTGTGATGTCCGGCGAGATCGACCATCGCGACTACGTGCTGACCGCCCGCGAGAAGGCCGAGGGCAACGTGATCCAGATTTGCATTTCGCGCGCCAAGGGCAATCGCCTGGTGCTGGACATCTGATCGAAGAGACCGCAGGAGATCCAAACATGACTTCCTATCGCGCCAACCCCGAGGCCATTCGTGCGCTGGTCCAGCCCGACCGCGTGCATCGCGACCTCTACATCAGCCAGGAGCTGTTCGAACTCGAGCAGGAGAACTTCTTCGCCAACACCTGGAACTACGTCGGCCACGACAGCCAGCTTCCGAAGGCCGGCGACTACATCAGCAACGAGATCGCCGGCCGCCCGCTGATCGTCGTGCGCCACACGGACGGCACGGTGCGCGTCATGATGAACCGGTGTGCGCACAAGGGTTCGAGGCTCGTGAACGCGCCCTGCGGCAACACGGGGAAGTTCTTTCGCTGTCCCTACCACGCCTGGACCTTCAAGACCGACGGCTCGCTGCTGTCGATCCCGCTGAAGAGCGGCTACGAGGGCACTGCGCTGCACGAGTGCGAATCGGCCAAGGGCCTGACCCAGGTGAAGAATGTCCGCCTCTACCGCGGATTCATCTTCGTCAAGATCAACGACGTGGGCCCCGGCTTCGAGGAGTACTTCGGCGACTCGCTCTCCTCCATCGACAACATGGCGGACCGCTCGCCCGAGGGCGAACTGGAGATCGCCGGCGGCTGCCTGCGCTTCGTTCACCAGTGCAACTGGAAGATGTTCGTCGAGAACCTCAACGACACCATGCATCCGATGGTGGCGCATGAGTCCTCGGCGGGCACGGCCAAGGCCATGTGGGCCGACAAGCCCGCCGAGGCACCCAAGCCGATGGCGATCGAGCAGTTCGTGCCCTTCATGTCCGACTACAAGTTCTTCGAGGACATGGGCGTTCGCACCTACGACAACGGCCACAGCTTCACCGGCGTGAACTTCAGCATCCACAGCAAGTACAAGGCGATTCCCGCATACGACGACGCAATGAAGGCCAGGTATGGCGAAGAGCGCACCGCACAGATCCTGGGCATGGCGCGGCACAACACGGTGTACTACCCGAACCTCACCATCAAGGGCGCGATCCAGGCGATCCGAGTCGTGAAGCCGATCTCGGTCGACAAGACCTTGGTCGAGAGCTGGACCTTCCGTCTCAAGGGCGCGCCGCCGGAACTCCTGCAGCGCACCACGATGTACAACCGCCTGATCAACTCGCCTTTCTCGGTGGTCGGCCACGACGACCTGCAGGCCTACCGCGGCATCCAGGCCGGGCTGCACGCGAGCGGCAACGAGTGGGTCAGCCTGCATCGCAACTTCGACCCCGCCGAAACGAAGGGCGGCGAGATCACGACCATCGGCACCAGCGAACTGCCCATGCGCAACCAATACAGAAGCTGGGCCCGATACATGACGGAGACGATGTGATGGCGTCCGGAAGCTCAGTCACCCGCCAGGACCTGATCGACTTCGTGGTCCACGAGGCGCGCCTGCTGGACGCGCGTCGCTACGAGGAGTGGAACGCGCTCTTCACCGACGATGCCTATTACTGGGTGCCCCTGGTGCCCGACCAGGAAGACGGCATCAACCACACCTCGCACATGTACGAAGACAAGCTGCTGCGCGACCTGCGCATCGAGCGCCTGAAGAGCCCGCGTGCCTTTTCGCAGCAACCGCCGAGCCGTTGCCACCATCTTCTGCAGACGCCGACGGTCGAGGCCTTCGACGAGACCGCGAACGCGTTCGTGCTGCGCACCGAGTTCCATTACACCGAGTCCAAGGGCGACGAGCTGCAATTCCATGTCGGCACCTGCTTCCACCACCTGACGCTGCGGGACGGCGCGCTGCGCATGACGCTGAAGCGGGTCAACCTGCTCAACTGCGACGCCGCGCTGCTGGCGGTCCAGTTGTTCATCTGAGCGCATGATGCAGATACAGACAGTCTTCGACGCCTTCTCGAGCACCGCGCGGCGCACGCCGGATGCGGAGTTCCTGTGCACGGAAGCCGTCACGGCCGAGGCGTACGGCATTCCTGCCGGTTCGATCACCTGGGGTGAGGCTGCCGCCGAGGTCGAGCGCCTGCGCGCGGCCTACGCGCACGCCGGCTATGGGCACGGCCACCGTGTCGGCTTGCTGCTGGAGAACCGCCCGGCATTTCTCTTCCACTGGTTCGCGCTCAACGCGATCGGCGCCAGCGTGGTGCCCATCAATGCCGAGATGCGGTCCGCTGAACTGGCCTATCTTGTCGGCCACAGTGAGATCGGTCTGGCGATCACCCTGCCAGGGCGCGCGGCCGACTTGCGGGCGGCCGCAGAGCAGGCCGGCCGCTTGATCGCAGCGGTGGACGCGGAGTTGTCCGGCGGCTTGCCGCCGGCGGCCGGCGCGGCGCCCCATGGCGGCACGCCCGTGGGGCTGGCCAGCGAATGCGCCTTGCTCTACACCTCGGGCACCACGGGCCGCCCGAAGGGTTGCATGCTCGGCAACGAATACTTCCTTCGCGCCGGCCAGTGGTACGCCGAACTCGGCGATCTCTGCGAGGTGAGGCAGGATGCCGAGCGCATCATCACGCCGCTGCCGCTCAACCACGTCAACGCCATGGCGTTCTCGACCATGGTCGTGCTCGTGGCTGGCGGGTGTCTGGTGCAGCTGGATCGCTTCCATCCCAAGACCTGGTGGCAGAGCGTGCGCGATTCGCGCGCCACGATTATTCACTACCTGGGCGTGATGCCGGCGATGCTGCTGTCCGCGCCGCCTTCGGTCGCGGACCGCGAGCACCATGTTCGCTGGGCCTTCGGAGCAGGCGTGGACCGCAAGAACCACGCCCTGTTCGAGGCGCGCTTCGGCTTTCCCCTGGTCGAGGCGTGGGCCATGACCGAGACGGGCGCCGCCGCCTGCGTGATGGCGAACCACGAGCCGCGCCATATCGGCACGAGCTGCTTCGGCCGCGCCGAGGCTTTCGTCGAGATCCGCCTCGTCGACGACGAAGGCCGCGACGTGCCCGACGGCACGCCCGGCGAACTGCTGGTGCGATCGTCCGGCGCCGATCCCAGGCGCTATTTCTTCTCCGGCTACCTGAAGGACGAAGCCGCAACCCAGGAGGCCTGGGCCGGTGGCTGGTTCCACACCGGAGACATGGTTCGCCGCGATGCCGAAGGCAATCTCTATTTCGTCGACCGCAAGAAGAACGTCATCCGCCGCAGCGGCGAGAACATTTCCGCCGTCGAGGTCGAGAGCGTGCTGAACCAGCATCCGGCGGTGAAGACCTCCGCGGTCGCCGCGACGCCTGACACTGTGCGTGGCGACGAGGTGCTGGCCTGCATCGTCACGCGCGAGACGATCGCCGAGAGCGAGCGGGCCCGGATCGCGCAGAGCATCGTCCAGCATGCGCTCGACCAGCTCGCCTACTACAAGGCGCCGGGCTACGTCGCCTTCGTGCCCGAGCTTCCGCTGACGGCCTCCCAGAAGATCCAGCGCGGCCAGCTGCGCGAGATGGCGCATGCCTTGCCCRGACAGGCGCATTGCATCGACACCCGCGCAATGAAGAAAAGGCAAGGATGAAGCGCCAACGAATTTCCTACGAAGGCGTCGCCGTGGCCGTACCGGTCACCGTGCCTTATGTGCGCTATTCGACGCACAGCGCGCACTGGTTCATCGGCCATGCGGTCGAGGCGCTGGTCAAGGCCAGCGGTGTGCCCAAGGCGCAGATCGACGGGCTGTGCCTCAGCAGCTTCTCGCTCGCGCCCGACACCGCCGTGGGTGTGACGCAGCATCTGGGTCTTTCGCCGCGCTGGCTGGATCATGTACCGACCGGCGGCGCATCCGGCGTGATGTGCCTGCGCCGCGCCGCGCGCGCGGTGCAGGCCGGCGACGCCGACGTGGTGGCTTGCGTCGCCGCCGACACCAACCATGTCGACTCCTTTCGCCAGACGCTGGGCAGCTTCAGCGACTTCGCGCGCGACGCGAGCTACCCCTACGGTTCGGGCGGACCCAACTCGATCTTCGCGTTCATCACCGCCAACTACATGCGCGCCTACGGCGCGACACGCGAGGATTTCGGCCGCATCGCGGTGGACCAGCGCACCAACGCGCTCGGCAACCCGCACGCGATGTTCAAGAAACCGCTCGCCCTCGACGAGTACATGGCGGCGCGGCCGATCTCCGACCCCATCCACCTGTTCGACTGCGTGATGCCCTGCGCCGGCGCCGAGGCTTTCCTCGTGATGAGCGAGGAGCGCGCCCGGGACCTCGGCCTGCCGCACGCCGTGATTCGCGGCGCCATCGAGCGCCACAACGCCTTCGCCGACGACCCGGTGATGGTGCGCGGCGGCTGGCTGGTGGACCGCGACGACCTGTATGCGCAAGCCGGCGTGCAGCCCGCCGCGCTCGACTTCGTGCAGACCTACGACGACTACCCGGTGATCGTGATGATGCAGTTCGAGGACCTGGGCTTCTGCGAGAAGGGCGAGGGTTCGGCCTTCGTGCGCTCGCACTCGATGACCTTCGACGGCAGCTTCCCGAACAACACGAGCGGCGGGCAGCTGTCGGCCGGGCAGGCGGGCGCGGCCGGCGGCTTTCTCGGCATGGTCGAGGCCATCCGGCAACTCACCGACCAGGCGGGGCCGCGCGCCGTGCCCGGTGCCGAACTCGGCCTCGTCGCCGGCTTCGGCATGGTCACTTACGACCGCTGCCTGTGCACCGGCGCCGTCATTCTCGGGAGGTCGTCATGACGATGCCGCTGATGCGCCCCAAGCGCAAGAACCCGGTCCTGCGCACGCCGCAGATGAACCTGCCGCCGGGCGCGCGCGGCCGCGTCGCGCTCGGCATCACTGCCGCCGCCGCCGAAGGCCGCTTCGTCCTGCAGACCTGCGAGGACTGCGGCGCGGTGCAGTACCCGCCGCGCGAGGTCTGCCTCAAGTGCCTGTCGGCGCGCCTGCGCTGGCGCGAGCAATCGGGCGAAGGCGAACTGCTCAGCAGCACCACCTTGCACCACAGCAACGACCTGTTCTTCCGCGAACGGCTGCCGTGGCGCCTGGGCCTGGTGCACCTGGATGCCGGCCCGACGCTGATGGTCCACCTGCACGGCGAGGTCGGCGATGCACCGGAGCGCGTGCGCGTCGGTGCGCGCCTGGACCGCGCGGGGCAGGCGGTATTGATTGGATTTCCGAACGAAGGGAGCGCCCATATGGCCGACGACAAGATGCTGAGGGAAATGACCAGCGACCCGAAATTCCGCAAGGTGCTGGTGACGGACGGCAAGACCGAAGTCGGCCAGGCCATCGTGCGCGCGCTGGTCAAGGCCGGCGCCGACATCGTGTGGGTGGGGCACGCCGAGCCCTGGAAGAAGATGGGTGGCCTGGACGACATCAGCGCATTGCCCCAGGTCACCCTGGTGCCGCTCGACCTCACCAACGGGCGATCGGTGACCGAACTGGCGGGCGAGATCGGCGGCAAGGTCGACATCGTGATCAACAACGCGGAAGTGCACCGCGGCTTCGGCATCGGCGCGCGGCGCGGCACCGATGTGGCCCGCGCCGAGATGGACATCAACTACTTCGGCCTGCTGCGGCTCGCGCAGGAATTCGGCCCGGCGCTCAAGGGCCGCTCGGCCGACGGCACGACGGGCGCGACGGCCTGGGTCAACCTGCTGTCGATCTATGCGCTTTCCAACTTTCCGCCGCATGGCACCTTCAGCGCATCGAAGGCGGCGGCGCACTCGCTGGCACAGTGCCTGCGCGCGGAGATGCGCCCGGCCGGCATTCGCGTGATCAACGTCTTTCCGGGGCCGATCGACGACGAGTGGAACCAGCACACGCCGCCGCCCAAGGTGGCATCGGGCACGCTGGCCAATGCCATCGTCAAGGCGCTGCGAGACGGTGTCGAAGACGTGTATCCGGGCGACGTGGCCCAGGAATGGCTGGAGCGCTGGCGCGAGAACCCCAAGGTGCTCGAGCGCGAACTGGCGGCCGGCGGAAGCTGACACCCGAGAGAACCCGACATGACGACCTCCAACCTCACACCCGTCGCCGAAATCCTCGGCAGCCTCGTGACCGCACTGGCGAGCAGCCGCATCCGCGTCATCGACCTGACGCAGACGCTGACGCCGGAATTCCCGCAGATCGCGCTGCCGCCCGAGATGGGCCAGTGCTGGCCCTTCCGCATCGAGGAGGTCTCCAGGTACGACGAGCGCGGCCCGGGCTGGTACTGGAACAACTTCTCCTGCGGCGAGCACACCGGCACGCACTTCGATGCGCCCATCCACTGGATCTCGGGCCGCGACCTGCCCAACAATTCGGTCGACACCATCCCCGTCCAGCACTTCGTGGCGCCGGCCTGCGTGATCGACTGCTCCCCGCAGGTGAAGGCCAACCCCGACTACCTGATGACGGTCGCCGACATCGAGGCCTTCGAGGCGGCGCATGGCCGCATTCCGAAGGGCGCATGGGTGCTGATGCGCACCGACTGGTCGCAGCGCCTCGACCCGGAGGCCTACCAGAACTTCGACGAGACGGGCCAGCACACACCGGGGCCGAGTTCGGAAGCCGTGCAGTTCCTGGTCGAGCAGCGCGACGTGCTGGGCTTCGGCTCGGAAGCCATCGGCACCGATGCGGGCCAGGGCTATCACCTGCGCCCGCCTTATCCGTGCCACTACTACATGCACGGTGCCGGGCGTTACGGCCTGCAATGCCTGAGCAATCTCGACCTGTTGCCGCCGACGGGTTCGGTCCTGATCTGCCCGCCGCTCAAGATCCAGAAGGGCAGCGGCAGCCCGCTGCGCGTTCTCGCGCTCGTGGAGAGCCGGGCATGAGCGCGGGGATGGTTGCCGCGGTGACCGGCGGCAGCGCCGGCATCGGCAAGGCCATCTGCCAGGACCTGCTCGGCAAGGGCTATGAAGTGGTCTCGCTGGCGCGCCGCAAGAGCGACATCGGGCATCCGAAGATGCACAGCATCGAAGTCGACCTGATGGACCGCGCCGCCACGGCCGAAGCGACGCAGGATCTGGCGCGCCGCTTCGAGCTGACGACGATCGTGCACAACGCCGGCGTCATCCGTCCGGCGCTGCTGGCGGACGTGAAGCTCGACGATCTCGATGGGCTGGTCGACCTGCACCTGGGCTGCGCCATTCAACTCGTGCAAGCCGCGCTGCCCGCGATGCGCGCGCGGCAATTCGGCCGCGTGGTGCTGCTCTCATCGCGCGCCGCGCTCGGGCTCGCGACGCGCACCAGCTACTCCGCCACCAAGGCCGGCATGCTGGGCATGGCGCGCACCTGGGCGCTCGAACTGGCGCCCGAGGGCATCACTGTCAACGTGGTCGCGCCCGGGCCGATCCGCACGGACATGTTCTACGACGTGGTCGAGCAGGGCAGCGAACGGGAGCGCGCGCTCGCCGCCTCGGTCCCCGTCAGGCGGCTGGGCGAATCGGCCGATGTCGCCCGCGCCGTGAGCTTCTTCGCGGACGCCGCCAACGGCTTCGTCACCGGACAGGTCCTCTATGTCTGCGGTGGCACCAGCGTGGGCAGCCTGGCCCTTTGACCTTTTCATTCAACCCCACAGGAAGATCGCCATGAAAGTCTTGACCCGAATCCGCGCGCGCACCGGCGTCGCACTGGCCTTCGGCGCGCTCGCCGCCGCAAGCGCGTTGGCCGCCGATCTCAAGGTCGGCTTCATCACCTCGCTTTCGGGCCCGGTGTCGTCGCTGGGCATCCCCTACGACAAGGGCATGAAGGCGGCGGTCGCCTACAAGTCCGAGCTCGGCGGTCGAAAGATCCAGGTGGTGCAGCTCGACGATGCGTCGGACCCGTCGACGGCCGCGCGCAACGCGCGCAAGCTCATCGACGAGGACAAGGTCGACGTCATCATCGGCACGGCCGGCTCGCCGGGCGCGCTCGCCATCGCCGCTGTGGCGCGCGAAACCAAGACGCCGCTGATCTCCATCGCCAACGCCAATCTGCCGGGCGAGGAGGGCGCATGGATGGTCACGCTGCCCCAACCCGCGCCGCTGATGGTGAGCGCGGTGGTCGAGCGCATGAAGAAATCGGGCGTGAAGACGGTCGGCTACATCGGCTTCTCCGACGCCTGGGGCGACCTGGTCTACGACGCGCTGATGAAGAGCGCCGAGCCGGCCGGCATCAAGGTCGTCAGCAACGAGCGCTATGCCCGCGCCGACTCGTCGGTCACCGGCCAGGTGCTGAAGATCGTCGCCCTCAAGCCGGATGCCGTGATCACCGGCACCTCGGGCACGCCGGGCGCGCTGCCCTACCTCGCGCTGGCCGAGCGCGGCTACAAGGGGCAGATCTACGGCACGCATGCCCTGATCAACCCGGACTTCGTGCGCGTGGGCGGTGTCTCGGTCGAGGGCCTTCTGGCGCCCACCGGCCCCGTCATCGTGGCCGAGCAGCTGCCTGACTCGAACCCGATCCGCAAGGTGTCCATGGACTTCCGCGCGGCGTACCAGAAGGCCAACGGCGCGGTGCCGACCGATGCGTTCTCGGCCTACTCCTTCGACGCGTGGCTGCTCTTCCTCGACGCGGCTTCGCGCACGAAGGGCGAGCCCGGCACGCCGCAATACCGCGTGGCGCTGCGCGACGCCATCGTGAGCACCAAGGAGCTGGTCGGCACGCACGGCGTCTACAACTTCAAGCCCGATGACCGCTACGGCTCCGACGAACGCTCGCGCGTCATCGTCAAGCTCGAAAAGGGCCAATGGAAACTTGTCCCCTGAAACCCCGAACCCTCGAATGCCCTGAAATGAAAAAACTCGCACGCATCGTCAGCACCACGGCTCTCGCACTGGGCGTCGCCCAGGCCTGGGCGGCCGACCTCAAGATCGGCTTCATCAGTTCGCTCTCGGGCCCGGTCGCGGCGCTCGGCATTCCCTATGAGAAGGGCATCCGCGCGGCGATCGCCGAACATCCGACGATCGGGGGCCGCAAGGTCGAGCTGATCGTGCTGGACGACGCCTCCGACCCGACGACCGCCGGTCGCAATGCGCGCAAGCTGGTGGTCGACGACAAGGTCGATGTGCTCATCGGCACCTCCGGCGTGCCGGGGGCGATGGCCATCGCGGCCGTGGCGCGCGAGCTCAACACGCCCCTCATTTCGCCGACGCCGGTCACCATCCCCGGTGCCGAAGGTGCCTGGACCGTGACCGTGTCGCAGCCCTTCCCGCTGATGGTCGCGGCCGTGGTCGACCGCATGAAGAAGTCCGGCGTGAAGACAGTGGCCTTCATCGGCTTCTCGGATGCGTTGGGCGACCTCGCCTACGACTCGTTGATGCAGAGCGTCGAAGCCGCCGGCATCAAGGTGGTGGCGAACGAGCGTTATGCGCGCAGCGATTCGTCGGTGGCCGGGCAGATCCTGAAGATCGTCGCGCTGCGTCCGGACGCGGTGTTCGCCGGCAACTCCGGCACGCCCGGCGCGCTGCCCTACCTGGCGCTCGCCGAACGCGGCTACAAGGACCAGATCTACGGAACGCACGGGCTCATCAACGCCGACTTCGTGCGCGTGGGCGGCGCATCGATCGAAGGCCTGCAGGTGCCGAGCGGCCCGGTGCTGGTGGCCGACCAGCTGCCCGACAGCAACCCGATCAAGAAGGTCTCGATGGCCTTCCGTGCCGCGTACCAGAAGGCGCACGGCGTCGTGCCGACGGACGCCTTCTCGTCCTACACCTACGACTCCTACCTCCTGCTCGCCGACGCCGCTTCCCGCACCAAGGGCGAGCCCGGCACGCCGCAGTACCGCGCCGCGCTGCGCGACGCGATCGTCAGCACCAAGGAGCTGGTGGGCACGCACGGCGTCTACAACTTCAAGCCCGACAACCGCTATGGCTCGGACCAGCGCGCCGTGGTCATCGTGAAGATGGAAAAGGGCCAGTGGAAGCTGGTGCCCTGAGCGTATTCAAGACGAGCTTCAGCACATGAACACCTACCGCGACCGGCCCGAAGCCATCCGCGCGCTGGTCCAGGAGGACCGCGTGCACCGCGACCTGTACCTGAGCGAGGAGCTCTTCGCGCTGGAACAGGCGCATTTCTTCGCCAACACATGGAACTACCTGGGCCACACCAGCCAGGTGCCGCATGCGGGCGACTACCTGACGCAGGACATCGCCGGCCGGCCGCTCATGATGGTGCGGCAACCCGATGCGGGCGTGAAGGTGTTCTACAACCGCTGCGCCCACAAGGGCACGCAGCTGGTGAGCGATGCATGCGGCAACGCGGGCAAGTTCTTCCGCTGCCCGTACCACGCGTGGACCTACAAGCTCGACGGCTCGCCGCTCGCGATTCCGCTCAAGAGCGGCTACGAGGGAACACGCCTGAAGGAGTGCGAGTCGGGCCAGGGGCTGGTCGCGCTGAAGCACGTCGTGGTCTACCGCGAATTCGTGTTCGTGCGCCTGGGCGACGCGGGCCCGGACTTCGATGCCTATTTCGGCGACGTGCTGCGCGCCATCGACAACATGGTCGATCGTTCGCCCGAAGGCCGGCTGACGCTGGCCGGTGGCGCGATGCGCAACATCATCCACTGCAACTGGAAGATGTATCTAGAGAACATCAACGACACGGTGCATCCCATGTCGACGCATGAGTCGGCCACGCAGGCCGCCAACGCGCTGTGGCAGGGCCATGGGCCCGCAGAGCCCAAGCCGATGGCGATGGAGCAGATCCTGCCCTTCGGCTCCGGCTACGACTTCTTCGACAAGATGGGCGGACGCGTGTTCGCCAACGGCCACAGCATCCTGGGCGTCAACTTCAGCATTCATTCGAACTATGCGCAACTGCCGGACTACGAGCAGGCAATGCGCGAGGCGCATGGTGCGCAGCGCGCGGCCGACATCCTGCAGCGCTCGCCGCAGAACTCGGTGCTCTTCCCCAGCCTCTCGGTCAAGGGCTCGCCGCAGGCCATCCGCGTGATCCGGCCGCTGGCCGCGAACCGCACGCTGGTCGAGGCCTGGGCCTTCCGCGCGGCGGGCGCGCCCGAGCTCCTGTTCGAGCGCGCGATGAGCTACAACCGGCTCGTGTTCTCGCCGATGTCGGTGGTCGCGCACGACGACGTTCATCTCTTCGAGAGCATGCAGCATGGCCTGCGCGCCGAGGGCAACGAGTGGGTGAGCCTGCACCGCGACTTCAAGCCGGGCGAGTTCGACGAATCCACCCGGACGACGAACGGCACCAACGAACTGCTCATGCGCAACCAGTTCCGCGCCTGGGCCGAGTTCATGACGCTGGGCATGGAGGGCCGCGCATGAACGCCGACTCGCTGTGCGATTTCGTGGCGGCCGAAGCCGCGCTCCTCGACGACGGCCGCTTCGACGAATGGCTCGCGCTGTTTGCCGAGGAGGGCCGCTACTGGGTGCCGCTGCTGGGGGCGCGCCAGGCCGATCCGTTGTCGCACAACTCCCTGGCCTATGAGGATCGCCTGCTGCTGCAGCTGCGCATCGAGCGGCTGAAGAACCCTCGCGCGCATTCGCAGCATCCGCCGAGCCACTGCCAGCATGTGCTTCAGCTTTCCGTCGTCGAGCGCATCGACGAGGCGGCGGGCACGGCCGTCCTGCGCACACCCTTCATCTATGTCGAGGCGCGCGGCGACGAGCAACTGACGCTGGCCGGGCGCTACCGGCACGAACTCATGCTGACCGCCGACGGCCTTCGAATCCGCCAGAAGCGCATCGACCTGCTCAACGCCGAACGCGCGTTGCCGGCCGTGCAGCTTTTCATCTAGACCCCTTTCCCCGTCCACGTACTCACCCCTCCCTGGAGCAAAGACATGAAGAGCTTGATGCAGACCTTGACCCGCTGTGCGGTCACAGCAGCCGCCATGGTCGCGATGACCGGCTTCGTTTCCGGCGCGCTTGCGGCCGACCTCAAGGTCGGCCTGAGCGTCTCGCTCTCCGGCCCGAACTCGTCCCTCGGCGTGCCCTATGCCAAGGGCATGCAGGCCGCGCTGGCCTACAAGCCGGAGGTCAACGGCCGAAAGATCCAGCTCATCGTCCTGGACGACGGATCGGACCCGACGACGGCGGGCCGCAACGCGCGCAAGCTGGTCGAGGAGGACAAGGTCGACGTCCTGATGGGCACCTCCGGCGTGCCTTCCGCGATCGCGATGGCGCAGGTCGGCCGCGAGACCAAGACGCCGCTGATCGGGTTGACGCCCATCGCGCTCGATCCGGCCGAGAACCCCTGGGTCATGACGGTGGCCCAGCCCACGCAGCTCATGGTCGACGCAGTTGTGGAGCGCATGAAGCGCAACGGCGTGAAGACCGTGGGCTACATCGGCTTCTCCGACGCCTGGGGCGACCTCGTCTACAACGCCATGATGAAGGCCACGCCCGCCGCCGGCATCAAGGTGATCAGCAACGAACGCTATGCGCGCGCCGACGCTTCGGTGACCGGCCAGATCCTGAAGATCGTGGCGATGAAGCCCGACGCGGTGATGACGGGCGGTGCCGGCACGCCCGGCGCGCTGCCCTTCCTTGCGCTAACCGAGCGCGGCTTCAAGGGCGGAATCTACGGCCAGCACGGGCTCATCAACCCCGACTTCGTGCGTGTCGTCGGCGCATCGGGGCAGGGCGCGCTGATGCCCACCGGCCCGGTGATCGTGGCCGAACAGCTGCCGAACGACAACCCGACCAAGAAGATCGGGCTGGACTTCCGCGCGGTCTACCAGCGCGTCAACAACGCACCGAGCACCGACGCGTTCTCCGCCTATTCCTTCGACGGCTGGCTGGTCTTCGCGGATGCGGCGGGACGTGCCATGAGCAAGGCCGAGCCGGGGACGCCGGAGTTCCGCGTCGCGCTGCGCGACGCCATCTTCAGCACCAAGGAAGTGGTGGGCACGCATGGCGTCTACACCTTCAAGCCCGGCGACCTCTACGGCGTCGACGAGCGCGCGCGCGTCATCGTGAAGCTGGACAACGGCCAATGGAAGCTCGCACCCTGAATGTTCATTGAAGACGATCTGGGGAGGAATACTCAATGACATGGGACGTGGCTCTCATCCTGGGCATCGATGGCCTGGCCAATGGAGCTGTTTACTTGCTCGCCGGGCTGGGACTGGTGCTCATCTTTTCGGTCACGCGGGTGGTCTTCGTGCCCTTCGGCGACGTGGCCGCGTTCTCGGCGCTGACGCTGGCGGCCTTCGAAACCGGTCGCGTGCCGCCGACGATCGGGCTGGTCCTGACATTGGCCGCGCTCGCCGTGCTGACCGAGATCGGCGGCCTGGTGCGGAGGCGCGAGTTCGCGCGAATTCCGAAGGCCTTCGCGGTGTGGGGCCTGGCGCCCGCGGTGCCGTGTCTGCTGGCATGGCTGGCGGCGCGGGCCGGCGCGCCTGCCGTGGTGCAGATCGCGGTCACGGTGCTGCTGGTCGTGCCGATCTCGCCGCTGCTCGCGCGCGTCGTGTTCCAGCCGATCGCCGACGCCTCCGTGCTGGTGCTGCTGATCGTCTCGCTGGCACTGCACTTCCTGCTGTCGGGGCTCGGTCTGCTGTTCTTCGGGCCGGAAGGCTCGCGCACGAAACCGCTGGCGAGCGGGTTCGTCACGCTGGGTGAAGGTTTCACCGTCAGCGGGCAGGTGATCCTGATGGTGGCCTCGGCCATCGTGCTGAGCGGATTGTTCTTTCTCGTCTTCGAACGAACGGTGGCGGGCAAGGCCTTGCGGGCCACGGCCGTGAACCGCGTCGGCGCGCGGCTGGTGGGCATCCGCCCGGCACGCACCGCCATGCTGGCTTACGGCTGCGCGTCGCTGCTGGCGGGCCTGATCGGCGTGTTGATCGCGCCTGTGACGACGATGTACTACGACTCGGGATTCATCATCGGCCTGAAGGCCTTCGTGGCCGCCATCATCGGCGGGCTCGTGAGCTATCCGATGACCGCCATCGGCGCGCTCGCGGTCGGCCTGGTGGAAAGCTTCGCCTCCTTCTGGAGCGGCGCGCTGAAGGACGTGATCGTCTTCAGCCTGCTGATCCCGGTGCTGATGCTGAGGTCCTACCTCAGCACCAGCACCGAAGAGGACGAAGAGGAGGTGGACCAATGAGCCGCCGCACCAACTTCCGGCTGCTTGCAGCCGTCGTCGTCGTCGCGTTCGCGCTTGCGCCGCTGCTCGTCGGCAACTTCACGGTCTCGCTGATGAACGACATCGGCATCGGCGCCCTGGTTGCGCTGGGCCTTGTGCTGCTGACGGGTGTCGGCGGCGCGACCTCCTTCGGACAGGCGGCCTTTGTCGGCATCGCGGCCTATTCGACGGCATGGCTGACCACGGCGCATGGCCTGTCGCCGTGGCTCGGATTGCTGTTCGCGCTGCTGCTGACGGGCCTGTCGGCGCTCGCCATCGGCATGCTCACGCTGCGCCTGGGCGGGCACTTTCTGCCGCTGTCCACCATCGCGTGGGGGCTGTCGATCGCGATGCTGTTCGGCAACGTCGATGCGCTCGGCCGCCACACGGGGCTGTCGAACATCCCGGCGTTGCAGATCGCGGGCTGGTCGCTGGCGGAGCCGCGCGCGATCTACTACCTGATCTGGGTGATCGTGGCGTTCGCGCTGCTGTTCAGCTACAACCTGCTCGAATCCCGGCCGGGCCGCGCCATCCGCAGCCTGCGCGGCGGTGCCACGCTGCTGGCCAGCGTGGGCGCGGATGCGTACCGGGTGCGGCTGTCGCTGTTCGTCACGGCCGCGCTGCTGGCGGGGCTGGCGGGCTGGCTCTATGCCCACATGAACCGCTTCGTGAGCCCGGCGCCCTTCGATGTGCGCGCGAGCATCGAGTACCTGCTCATGGCGGTGGCCGGCGGCCTCGGCCAGTTGGCGGGGGCGCTCGTCGGGTCGGCGCTGGTCCTGATCCTGAAGAATGGCCTGCAGGACGTGCTGCCCATGCTGACGCAGCGGGCGGGGCAGCTCGAGGCGATTGCCTTCGCGACGCTGTTCATCCTGCTGGTGCACTTCGCGCGTGGCGGGCTGATGGGCTTCGTGCGGCGGCTTACGCGAGGGCGCTTCCAGCGGCAAGGCCCTGCCGATGCCGAACTCGCGGTGCCCGTGGCGCCCTTGCCGCATCGCAAGCTGCCGGAGCGCGGCACGCGCATCCTGTCGGTGAACGGCGCCGTCAAGCGCTTCGGCGGCCTGGTGGCGGTGAACGAGGTGAGTTTCGACGTCGACGCGGGCGAGATCATCGGTCTCATCGGCCCCAACGGCGCGGGCAAGTCGACCATGTTCAACCTGCTGACCTGCACCCTCCCGATGACCGCGGGTCAGGTGCGCTTCCTGGATCGCGACATCGCCGGCATGCCGCAGCGCGAGGTCGCGCGGCTGGGCCTGGCGCGGACCTTCCAGCACGTCAAGTTGCGACCGCACATGAGCCTGCTGGACAACGTGGCCCTGGGCGCGCACTCGCGCACCGGCGCCGGCGTCTTGAAAGCCGGGCTGCGCCTGGACCGGGGTGAGGAGCGCCAGATCCTGCAGGAGGCGAAGCGCCAACTCGACCGCATCGGCCTGGGCGATCGCGCGCACGAGCTGGCGGGCAGCCTGCCGTTGGGCACGCAGCGCATTCTGGAAATCGCGCGCGCCCTGGCCGCCGACCCGGTGCTGCTCGTGCTCGACGAGCCGGCCGCCGGCCTGCGGCGCAAGGAAAAGATGGCGCTCGGCGACCTGCTGCGCAAGCTGCGGGAAGAGGGCGTGACGATCCTGATCGTCGAACACGACATGGACTTCGTGATGAAACTCGTCGATCGGCTGGTGGTGATGAACTTTGGCTCCAAGCTTGTAGAGGGCGTGCCCGCCGCGGTGCGCGCGGATGCGCGCGTGCAGGCCGCCTACCTGGGGAGCGTGGTATGAGCGCGATGCTGGAAATCGGTGACTTGCATGTGTCCTACGGGCAGGTGGATGCGGTCCGCGGCGTTTCGCTGTCGCTCGAGAAGGGCCAGATCATCTCGGTCATCGGACCGAACGGCGCCGGCAAGACCACGCTGCTCGCCGCGGCCATGGGCCTGCTTCCCTCGAAGGGCTTGCTGCGCTTCGAGGGCGAGGACCTGCATGGGCTCGATGTCGAATCGCGCGTCGAACGCGGGCTGTGCCTGGTGCCGGAGAAGCGGGAGCTTTTCGGGGACTTGACGGTGCTGGACAACCTCCAGCTCGGTGCGTACACCAAGCGCCTGCGCAGCGATGCGCTGAAGAAACGCCTGCAGTCGGTGTACGACCGCTTCCCTCGCCTGGCCGAGCGCAAGGCGCAGCGGGCCAATACGCTGTCCGGCGGCGAACGGCAGATGCTGGCGGTCGGCCGCGCGCTGATGTCCGCGCCGCGGCTCCTGATGCTCGACGAGCCGAGCCTGGGCCTGGCGCCCTTGATCGTGCGCGACATCCTGACCATCGTGCGCGGCCTGCGGGACGACGGCGTCTCGATCCTGCTGGTGGAGCAGAACGCGCGCGCCGCGCTCGAAAGCTCGGACGAGGGCTATGTGCTGGAGACGGGCGAAATCGCGCTCTCCGGCGCCTCGGGGGACCTTGCCAGCGATCCGCGTGTGCAGGCGACCTACCTCGGGGGCGGAACGCATGACGACTGAGAACGCATTCGACGTGCTGCCCCCCGCAAGCCGCACGGTGCCCGCCATGCTGCAACGGCAGGCGGCGGCCTTCGGCGACCGGGCGCTGCTGTCGATCGCCGGTGTCGAATGGACGCACGCGCAAGCCGCCGGCTTCGTCGCGCGCCGCGCGGCCGCGCTTCAACGCGCGGGCGTGAAGCGCGGCGACCGGGTCGCGGTGATGTGCGGCAACCGGGTGGAAGTGCTCGAAGCCTTCCTGGCCTGCGGCTGGATCGGGGCGGCGTCGGTGCCGATCAACACCGCATCGATGGGGCCGCAGATCCAGTACTTCCTGGCCAACAGCGGCGCGCGCTTGCTGGTGATCGAGGACAAGCTCGTCGACCGCCTGCAGACGGCCGACCTGTCGCAGACCGCGCTGGAGAACATCTGGGTGGTGGGCGACGGCGAGGCGCCGGCCGCCTGCGGCGAAGTGCCCGTCGAGCGCACGCCCGAGTCCGCGGAAGCCGCGCCACCGGCGGACGTGCAACCGGGCGAGACGCTGGCCATCCTCTACACATCGGGCACGACGGGCCCGGCCAAGGGCGTGCTCTGCCCCCATGCGCAGTACTACTGGTGGGGCGCCAACACCGGCCGCGTCCTGGGCGTGGGCGCGGACGACGTGCTGTGCACCACGCTGCCGCTCTTTCACATCAACGCGCTGAACACCTTCGCGCAGGCCGCGCTGGCGGGCTGCAAGGTGGTCTATGCGCCGCGCTTCTCGGCCTCGGGCTTCTGGGGCGCGATGCAGGCCTGCGAAGCCACCGTCGTGTATCTGCTGGGCGCCATGGTGCCCATTCTCCTGGCTCAGCCCGAGGGTCCGGGCGAGCGCGCGCATCGCGTGCGCATCGGCCTTGGCCCGGGCGTGCCGGCCTCCGCCGGGGAGGCCTTCAGGCAACGTACCGGTGTGATGCTCCTCGAAGGCTACGGCTCGACGGAGACGAACTTCGCCATCGCCACGCGCCCCGATTCGCCGCGCTCGGGCGTGATGGGCTGGCTGCAGCCGGGCTTCGAAGCGCGTGTGGCGGACGCGGCGGACACCGCCTTGCCCGACGGCCAGGCGGGCGAGCTGCTGCTGCGGGCCGACGAGCCTTTCGCCTTCGCCGCCGGCTACTTCAACATGCCCGACAAGACGGTCGAGGCCTGGCGCAATCTCTGGTTCCACACGGGCGACCGCGTGCTGCGCGAAGCCGACGGCGCATTTCGCTTCATCGACCGCATGAAGGATGCGATCCGCCGGCGCGGCGAGAACATCTCCTCTTACGAGGTCGAGCAGGTGCTGCTCAGCCACCCGCTGGTCGCGACGGTGGCGGTGTATCCGGTGCGCTCGGAGCTCGCCGAGGACGAGGTGATGGCCTCGATCATCGCCCAGCCCGGCAGCCGGATCGACCTGGTGGCGCTCGCGCGGTATTGCGAGGCCCGCCTGCCGTACTTCGCGATTCCGCGCTACGTCGACATCGTCGACGACCTTCCCCGTACCGAGAACGGCAAGGTGCAGAAGTTCAAGCTGCGCGAGCGCGGCATCACGCCGACGACCTGGGATCGCGCGCCGGCGAAGCGCTGAAAAGCGGCTCGCGCCCGGGCGCCGCAATCTCCCTTTCGACTGCGCGAGCTTGCTCGCCCGTTGGAGTTGGGACTAGAATGCTTTAGGACTGAATCATTTATGGATGATCTTGTTTCGTCTTCGAGTCATATGGAGCACTCATGAAAATCGTCTGCATCGGTGGTGGCCCGTCCGGCCTGTATTTCGCGCTGTTGATGAAGCTGCAGGATCCTTCTCACCAGATCCGCGTCGTCGAGCGAAACCGGCCCTACGACACCTTCGGCTGGGGCGTGGTGTTCTCCGACCAGACCCTGGGCAATCTCCAGTTGGCCGACCCGACCTCGGCCGCGCAGATCCTGGATGCCTTCAATCACTGGGATGACATCGAGGTGAACATCCGCGGCCACAAGATGCGCTCCGGGGGCCACGGCTTCTGCGGCATCGGGCGCAAGCGGCTGCTCAACATCCTACAGCGGCGCTGCGAGGAAGTCGGCGTCGAACTCGTGTTCGAGACCGACGTGCAGGACGACACCGAATACGCCGACGCCGACCTCATCATCGCCAGCGATGGCCTGAACAGCCGCATCCGCACCAAGTACGCCGACACCTACAAGCCCGACATCGACATGCGGCTGTGCCGCTTCGTCTGGCTCGGCACGCACAAGCTGTTCGAGGCCTTCACCTTCGCCTTCGAGCAGACCGAGGCCGGCTGGTTCCAGGCCCACGCCTACCGCTTCGACGACGAGACCTCCACCTTCATCGTCGAGACGCCGGAGCACGTCTGGAAGAAGGCCGGCCTGGACACCATGGAGAAGGAAGACGCGATCGCCTTCTGCGAGAAGCTGTTCGCCAAGTACCTCGACGGCAATGCGCTGATCTCCAATGCAAGCCATCTGCGCGGCTCGGCCCAGTGGATCCGCTTCCCGCGCGTGGTGTGCCAGAGCTGGGTGCATCACAACGGCCGTGCGCCGGTCGTGCTGATGGGCGACGCGGCGCACACCGCGCACTTCTCGATCGGCTCGGGCACCAAGCTCGCGCTCGAGGATTCGATCGAACTCGCGCGCTGCATCCAGAACAAGCCCGGCGACCTCGCCGGCGCGCTGCAGGACTACGAGGCGGTGCGCAGCATCGAGGTGCTGCGCATCCAGAACGCCGCGCGCAACTCCACCGAATGGTTCGAGAACGTCGAGCGCTACGTCAACCTGCCGCCCGAGCAGTTCGCCTATTCGCTGCTCACCCGCAGCCAGCGCATCAGCCATGAGAACCTGCGCCTGCGCGACAAGGCCTATGTCGAGTCCTACGAGGACTGGATGGCCGAGCGCTCGGGCGTGCGCCGCATTGCCGCGCAGTTGCCGATTCCGCCCATGTTCACGCCCTTCACCGTGCGTGGCGTGACGCTGAAGAACCGGGTCGTGGTCTCGCCGATGGCGCAGTACTCCTGCGTCGACGGCCTGCCGGCCGACTATCACCTGGTGCACCTGGGAGCGCGCGCCATGGGCGGCGCGGCCATGGTCGTCGCCGAGATGACCTGCACCTCGCCCGATGCCCGCATCACCCCCGGCTGCCCCGGCCTGTGGAACACCGAGCAACGCGACGGCTGGAAGCGCATCGTCGATTTCGTGCATGCCAATTCCGACGCCAAGATCGCATTGCAGCTCGGCCATGCCGGCGCCAAGGGATCGACGCGCCGGGCCTGGGACGGCATCGACCTGCCGCTGACCGAAGACGGCACCGAGAAGAACTGGCCGCTGATCTCCGCTTCGCCGCAGCAATACCTCGACGGCGTCAGCGACTGGTCGCATGCGATGACGCGCGCCGACATGGACCGCGTGCGCGACGATTTCGTGCGCTCCACGCGCTGGGCCGTGGAGGCGGGCTTCGACTGGCTGGAACTGCACTGCGCGCACGGCTACCTGCTGTCGTCCTTCATTTCGCCGCTCACCAACCTGCGCACCGACGAATACGGCGGTTCGCTCGAAAACCGCCTGCGCTATCCGCTGGAGGTGTTCCATGCCTTGCGCGCGGTGTGGCCTGAGCGTCTGCCGATGTCGGTGCGCATCTCCGCGCACGACTGGGTCGAAGGCGGCATCACGCCCGACGACGCGGTGCAGATCGCGCGCGCCTTCAAGGCCGCCGGCGCCGACATGATCGACTGCTCGTCCGGCCAGGTCAGCAAGAAGGAACAGCCGGTGTTCGGCCGCATGTTCCAGACACCCTTTGCCGACCGCGTGCGCAACGAGGCCGGCATCGCGACGATCGCGGTGGGTGCCATCTCCGAGGCCGACCACGTGAACAGCATCATCGCGGCCGGCCGCGCCGACCTCTGCGCCGTCGCGCGTCCGCATCTGGCCAACCCGGCCTGGACCCTGGCCGAGGCGGCCCGCATCGGCTATCCCGACGTGGCATGGCCCAGGCAGTACCGTGCGGCCAAGGTGCAGCTCGAACGCAACCTCGAGCGCGAGCGCGCCGCCGCGGCGCAGAGCGCGGGCCTTTCCGCGCTTGCGCAGGCCAACCGCGCGCTGGGTGTCTGAATGACGGCGCCGACAGCTTTCCAGGGCAGGCACGCCCTGATCACCGGTGCCGCGCGCGGCATCGGCGCCGAGATCGCGCGCACGCTGGCCGCGGGAGGCGCTCGCTTGACCTTGCTGGGCCGCCAGCGCGAGACGCTGCAAGGGCTGGCCGACGAGCTGCCCGGCAGCGGGCATGCGATCGTGGTGGCCGATGTGGCCGACCCGCAGGCCGTGACAGCCGCCTTCGGCCAGGCCCGGGCGGCGCATGGGCCCCTCGCGATCCTGGTCAACAACGCGGGGCAGGCCGAGAGCGCGCCCTTCCTCAAGACCTCGATCGAGCTGTGGCGGCGCATGCTGGACGTCAACCTGACGGGCAGCTTCCTCTGTGCCCAGGCCGCGCTGCCGGACATGCTGGAGGCCGGTTGGGGCCGCATCGTCAACATCGCCAGCACGGCAGGCCAGAAGGGCTATGCCTACGTCGGCGCCTATACGGCGGCCAAGCACGGCGTCATCGGGCTGACACGTTCGCTGGCGCTCGAAGTGGCACGCAAGGGCGTGACGGTCAACGCCGTGTGTCCCGGCTACACGGATACCGACATTCTTCGCGCCAGCGTCGCCAACGTGGTCGAGAAAACCGGGCGCAGCGCGCAGGACGCCATGGCCGAGTTCTCGGCCGGCAATCCGCAGCGGCGCATCATCCAGCCGGCCGAAGTGGCCGATGCCGTGCGCTGGCTCTGCGGCGAAGCCGCCGCGTCGATCAATGGACAATCCATTTCTGTTTCGGGCGGAGAAGTGACATGAGACACAACGACGCGTCGCATGCCGTTCTGAGCGATGCGAGCGAACTGGGCCACGAGGCCCGTGCCGGCAACGAGGACCATGCGGTCCTCAAGCTGTGGCTGCGGATGCTCGCCAGCACGACCCAGATCGAGAAGGAAATCCGCACCCGCCTGCGGGAGCGCTTCGACATCTCGCTCGCGCGCTTCGACTACATGGCGCAGCTCTATCGCTACCGCGACGGTCTGAGCATGCGCGCACTCTCGCGCTACCTGATGGTGACCGGCGGCAATGTGACCGGCCTGACCGACGAACTCGAACGCGATGGCGCCGTCGTGCGCAAGAGCAGCCCCGACGACCGCCGCTCGTGGATCGTGAGCCTCACGCCGAAGGGACGGCGCAGCTTCGAGATCATGGCCAAGGAGCATGAGCAGTGGATCCTGGAGATGTTCTCCGGGCTGGACCCGAAGACCGTCCAGCAGCTGCATTCCCATCTCGGCGAACTGCGCGTGCACCTGGTGCGCGGCGACCAATGAGCGTGGCGCCTGTCATGCCCTTCACGCGCGAGCGGCTGATCCGCTTTTCGGATTGCGACCCGGCCGGGATCGTCTTCTATCCCCAGTACTTCGTGATGTTCAATGGCCTGGTCGAGGACTGGGTCGAGGAAGGGCTGGGCGTGGGCTACCGGGCGCTGGTGATCGACCGCCGCATCGGCCTGCCCACCGTCCGCCTCGAAGCCGACTTCCGCGCGGTGAGCAAGATGGGCGACCGCGTCTTGCTGACGCTGGAGGTGGAGCGGCTCGGCGGACGCTCCCTCACGCTGGCCTTGCGCTGCACCGGGCCGGGGCCCGAGCGGGAGCCGCGCATGAACATGCGGCAGGTCCTGGTGACCACTTCGCTCGACAGCCACCGCGCCATCGACATTCCGGCCGATCTCCGCGCGGCCATCGAAGGCCGCTGAAACCATCCCGCGGTCAGCGGCCGGGCGTGTCCTTGCAGCCGTCGATGAGTTCGACGGATTGCCGGATGCGCTGGGCGATCTCGTCGTGAAGCAGCCTGGGCGTTCTGCTCACCGCCGCCATGATCAGGGTCGCGGCTCCGAAAGCTGCAAAAAGCCCCACGAACAGCTCTGCATAGGTGAGTGCGCTCATTTTGATCCCCTGGAGTTGGAGGGCCCGAAGCCGGGACGAGCCGCGAGTCTGCCTGCGGCCTCCACCCCCTTCAATACGCCATTTGGAGCAGGCCGCTCGGCGAGGTCCGGCGATCGGCTATTGGACGACCAGCCCGTCGAGCGCCGGATTCGAGGGTGGCAGCTTGAGCTTCATGTCCCGCAGCGTCTTGACCAGAAGGCGCGCGATCATGAGGTTGCGATGGTGCTTGTTGTCGGCCGGCACCACGTACCAGGGCGCGTAAGAGGTCGACGTGGCCGACAGCGCCTTCTCGTAGGCCTGAACGTAGGCCTCCCACTTCTTGCGCGCGTCCAGGTCGCCCATGGCGAATTTCCAGCGCTTGTCCGGCTCGTCGATGCGCGCCTGCAGGCGCCCGCGCTGTTCGTCCTTGCTGATGTGGAGCATGCACTTGATGACGACCGTGCCCGTCTCGCCGAGCAGGCGCTCGAAGTCGTTGATCTGCGCATAGCGCCGGCGCGCCTCGGCCTTGTCGATCCAGCCCTCGACCACCGGCACCAGCACGTCTTCGTAGTGGCTGCGGTTCCACACCGAGATCTCGCCGTTGCGCGGCACCACCGCATGGCAGCGCCACAGGAAGTCGTGCGCCCGCTCATCCTCGCTCGGTACCTTGAAGGCGGCCACCCGGACGCCCAATGGCGAGGTGCGCGAGAACACCCAGCGGATGGTGCCGTCCTTGCCGCTCGTGTCCATGCCCTGGAGCACCAGCAACAGCTTTCGTCGGCCTTCGGCGTGCAGCAGGTTCTGCAGCTTGTCGAGCTCGATCGCCAGTTCATCGAGCTGCGCGCTCTGGGAGCCTTCGGCGCCGTCAAGGAAGGGCGTATCGCCAGGATCGATGCGCGCGAGCTTGAAGCCCTCGCCGACGCGGTATTTCTTGAAGCTGACCATGGGTTGGAATTTCTTTTCGGATTCTGGACAGCGCAGCCTACGCGAAGTCCAGCGGGCGCTCATTCGTCGTCCGGATCCAGCGATGCGCTCCAGCGGCTGTCCCAGTCGGCATGCCGCGCGCCGTCCAGCTCGCGCCGGTCGCGCTTGGTCGGGCGGCCCTGTTCGATGCTGAGTGCGGGCTCGCTGCCCATGCGGCGCTGCTCGCGCGCGGCGGCCTGCGCGGCCAGGCTCTCCGGCGTCTCCTCGTAGAGCTGTTGAGCGATCGGCGCCGGTCCGCGCTGCCCGCTGATGCCGCGCACGAGGACGATGCGATTGAGCGCGCCCAGCCGTATGGTGACCGCGTCGCCCACCTTCACTTCGCGCGAGGCCTTGGCGACGTCTCCGTTGACCTGGATGCGGTTCTTGCCGATTTCCTCGGCGGCGAGAGAGCGCGTCTTGAAGAAGCGCGCGGCCCAGAGCCATTTGTCGATGCGAAGACGGTCCATGTTCAGTTGGGTTGACGCGTGCCATTGTCGCGCGCCAGCGGGAGATGCACCACGGCATCCATCCCGACCACGCGTCCGCCGGATTCCCTGGTGTCCAACGCGATGCGGCCGCCCAGGGCGAACACGATCTCCTGGCAGATCGCGAGTCCGAGGCCGGAGCCGCTCGTCACGTCCCCGGCCGCGAAGGGCGCGAAGAGGCGCTGGCGCAAGAGCTCGGAGATGCCCGGGCCCTCGTCGCGCACCGCCAGCACCGCCATGTCGCCTTCGGCGCGCACCTGAACCGCGAGCGTCGCGCCGCGCGGACTGTGCTTGATGGCGTTGTGCAGCAGGTTGCGCGCGAGTTCCTGCAGCATCCAGAGATGCGCGAGCACCGTCACCGGCGCCGTCCCGATCGACAATTCGAAATCGAGCGCCTTGTCCGCCACCAGCGGCGAAAGGTCGATCGCGACCTGGCGCACCGCCTCGCCGAAGTCCAGCGCGACCGATTCCGGCCGCTGCCTCAATTGCTCCACCTTGGCCAGCGAAAGCATCTGGTTGGCGAGCGCGGTCGCGCGCTCCACCGTCTGGCTGATCTCGTCCAGCGCCTGCCCGGCCGGCACGTCGCCCCGGCGCGCGGACTGGACCTGCGCCTTGAGCACGGCGAGCGGCGTGCGCAGCTGATGGGCGCTGTCGCGCACGAAGCGCTTCTGGTGGTCCAGCAGACGCTGCAGGCGGCCCATGACCTGGGTGGTGGCGTCGACCAGTGGCCGGAGTTCGCGCGGTGCTTCGGGCGCATCGATGGGCGAGAGGTCATCGGCGGCGCGGCCCCGGATCGCCTCGCCGAGTTCGCGCACCGATCGCGTCGCGCGATGCACCACGAAGACGGTCACACCGGCGATCACGGCCAACAGCACCAGCTGGCGCCAGAGCGTGGCCACCAGCAGCCTGCGCGCCAGCGTTTCGCGCAGTTCCAGCGTCTCGGCCACCTGGACCACGGCCATGGCGCGGCCTCTCGAGCTGGCCACGGGCTGCAGCATCACGGCCACGCGCACGGGCATGCCTCGAAACCGGGCGTCGTAGAAGTCGACCAGCGCCGCGTAGGGCGGCAGGTCCGGCAGCCTGCCGCGCCAGAAGGGGAGTTCGTCGAAGCCGGAGACCATCTCGCCGTCGAGCGCCGACACGCGGTAGTACATGCGGCTCTTGTTGTCGGCCTCGAAGGCTTCGAGCGCCGAGTAGGGGACGACGGAGCGCAGGCTCGCGGCCTCGTCGTAGCCCTCGACGTCGAGCTGCTCGCCGATGGTCTTCGCGGAGGCGAGCAAGGTGCGGTCGTAGGCGGTCGTCGCGGCGGCGAGGCTCTGGCGGTAGAGGCTCACGCTGTTGATCACGACGAACAGCGCGACCGGCGCCAGGATGCCCAGCAGCAATCTCGCGCGCAGCGAAGAGACGGGTCTCATGCGTCTTCGCGCAACAGGTAGCCCAGCCCGCGCAGTGTCATCAGCACCGCACCCGTGCCGACCAGCTTCTTGCGCAGCCGGTACACGACCACCTCGACGGCCTCGTACTGGACGTTCATCTCGCCGGGAAACACCAGTTCGAAGAGGCGCTCCTTGGTCACCACGTGGCCGGGCTTGACCATCAGCGCCTTCAGCAGCGCAAGTTCGCGCGGCGTGAGTTCGAGCACCTCGGCGCGGTAATAGATGGCACCACTGTCGGATTCGTAGCGCAGGCCGCCCACCTGCTGCGGGTTGGCCGGCGAATCCATGCCCGCGCCCTGGTGGCGCCGGTGCAATGCGCGGATGCGTGCCTCCAGCTCGTCGAGGTCGAAGGGCTTGGGCAGGTAGTCGTCCGCGCCCGCGTTGAGGCCGACGACGCGATCGCCGACCGTGCCGCGCGCGGTCAGCAGCAGCACGGGCGTGCGCAGTCCGGCAGCGCGCCCCCGCGCCAGCACGTGCAGGCCATCGAGGCCGGGCAGGCTGAGATCGAGGGCCACCACGTCGGGTTCGAGCGCGCGCCACAGGTCGACGGCCTGCGCGCCGTCGCCGCACAGGCGCACGTCGATCTGCCGGCGCCCGAGCGTGCGCTGCAGCGTTGTTTGCATCGAGGGATCGTCTTCGATCAGCAGCAGCTTCATGGCCCGGATTTTGGTGTTTACCCCAGTCTGGTGGACAGCCAACTGACAGCGGGGCTGCGCATCATAGAGGCGTTCAGATTCTGCAATCCAAGGAGACATGCATGCGTCGAGATACTTTTCTGAAGTCGATGGCCGCGCTCGCGGCGACGGGATCGCTGCCGCTGTCGGCCTGGGCCGCCACCAACGTCAAGATGATGATTCCGGCCAACCCCGGCGGCGGCTGGGACACCACGGGCCGTGCGCTGGGCAAGGCCCTGACCGATGGCAAGCTGGCCGACACGGTGACCTACGACAACAAGGGCGGCGCGGCCGGCGCGCTCGGCCTGGCGCAATTCGTCAACGGCTCCAAGGGCGATCCGAATGCCATGATGATCATGGGCGCCGTGATGCTCGGCGGCATCATCACCGGCAAGCCGCCGGTCAGCCTCTCGCAGGCCACGCCCCTGGCGCGCATCACGAGCGAATACAACGTCTTCGTGCTGCCGGCGAATTCGCCGCTCAAGACCATGAAGGATGTGGTCGAGCAACTCAAGAAAGACCCGGGCAGCGTCAAGTGGGGCGGCGGTTCGCGCGGCTCCACCGAGCACATCGCCGCGGCCATGATCGCGCAGCGGGTCGGCGTGGATCCGGCCAAGATCAACTATGTCGCCTTCCGTGGCGGCGGCGAGGCCACGGCGGCCATCCTGGGCGGCAACGTCACCATCGGCGGCAGCGGCTACAGCGAATTCGCCGAGTACATCCACGCCGGCAAGATGAAGGCCATCGCCGTCACCTCCGCCACGCGCCTGCCCGGCATCAGCGTGCCGACGCTCAAGGAGCAGGGCATCGACGTCGAGATCGGCAACTGGCGCGGCGTCTACGGCGCGCCCGGCATCAGCGCCGCGCAGCGCAAGGCACTGACCGACATGATCCTGGCGGCCCTCAAGACCCCTGCGTGGAACGAAGCCCTGAAGAAGAACGACTGGACGCCGGCCGTCCTGGCGGGCGACGACTTCGCCAGGTTCGTCGACGACGAGTTCGCGAGCCTGCGCGCGACGATGGTCAAGTCCGGCATGGTCTGAGCGCACGGCGCGCTCCCTTTCTTGATGACATGCGAGGCCCGGAAGAATGTCCGATACAGACCCCCTATCCCTCCCCGCTGCCTGGCCGCAGACACTGGTCGGCGCGGGCGTGCTCCTCACCGGCCTGGCGCTGGCGTTCGGCGCGATCGGCATCTCGTCCGAAGCCGGCTACGGCGGCGTCGGCCCCAACTTCCTGCCCTGGCTGGTGGCGATCGTCCTGACCCTCTGCGGCGCCTGGATCCTGTGGGAATCGCGCACGGGCGGCTTCCGCGAACTGGAGCCGCCCACGGGCGCGGCGCACGGCAACTGGGCAGGCTTCGTTTGGGTGTCGGCCGGGCTGCTGTTGAATGCGGCGCTCATCACCAGCATCGGCTTCATCTTCAGTTGCACGCTGTGCTACTTGCTTGCCGTGCAGGGACTGCGCCGCGCGAGCGGGCAGGGCGGCGTCAATGCACCGCGCACCTGGCTCGTCGACACCGTGACCGGCATCCTGATCGCCGCTCCCGTGTTCTGGATGTTCACGCAGTTCCTGGCGATCAACCTGCCGGGCCTGACGACGACCGGGTGGCTCTGACATGGACATCTTCAATGCGCTGATGGCCGGCTTCTCGGCCGCGATCACCCCGGCCAATCTGCTGTGGTGCCTCGTCGGTTGCGCGCTCGGCACCGCCGTCGGCGTTCTGCCCGGCATCGGCCCGGCCGTGGCGGTGGCCATGCTGCTGCCGATCACCGGCAAGGTCGACGTCACGGCCTCGATGATCTTCTTCTCGGGTATCTACTACGGCGCCATGTACGGCGGCTCGACCACCTCCATCCTGCTGAACACGCCGGGTGAGACGGCCAGCATGGTGACGGCGATGGAGGGCAACAAGATGGCCAAGAGCGGGCGCGCGGGCGCGGCGCTCGCCACGGCCGCCATCGGCTCCTTCGTCGCCGGCACCATCGCCACCGTGATCGTCACGCTGTTCGCGCCCTTCGTGGCCGAATTTGCCGTGAAGCTCGGACCGCCCGAGTATTTCCTGCTGATGCTGCTGGCCTTCACGACGGTCAGCGCGGTGCTCGGCAAGAGCACCTTGCGCGGCATGACGGCACTGTTCATCGGGCTGGGGGCGGGCTGCATCGGGCTGGACCAGATCTCCGGGCAGGGCCGCTACACGGGCGGCATTCCGGAGCTGCTCGACGGCATCGAGATCGTGCTGGTCGCGGTCGGCCTGTTCGCCGTCGCGGAGGTGTTGTACGCCGTGATGTACGAAGGCCGCGTGGTGGAGGCGCAGAACAGGCTCAGCCGCGTGCACATGAGCGCGAGCGACTGGAAACGATCGATCCCGGCCTGGCTGCGCGGCACGGCGATCGGCACGCCCTTCGGCTGCATTCCGGCCGGCGGCACCGAGATCCCGACCTTCCTGAGCTACGCGACCGAGAAGAAGCTTGCAAAGGCCGATGTCAAGGCGGAGTTCGGCAGCGTCGGGGCGATCGAAGGCGTCGCGGGGCCCGAGGCCGCCAACAATGCGACCGTGACCGCTGCGCTGATCCCGCTGCTGACCCTGGGCATCCCGACCTCGAACACCACGGCCATCCTGCTCGGCGCCTTCCAGAACTACGGCATCCAGCCCGGGCCGCAGCTCTTCACCACCTCGGCCGCATTGGTGTGGGCGTTGATCGCCTCGCTCTACATCGGCAATGTGATGCTGCTGGTGCTGAACCTGCCCATGGTCGGGCTGTGGGTCAAGCTGCTCAAGATCCCGAAGCCGCAGCTCTATGCGGGCATTCTGATCTTCGCGACCGTGGGGGCCTATGGCATGCGCCAGAGCGCCTTCGACCTGGTGCTGCTCTACGCCATCGGCGTGCTGGGCGTGGTGATGCGGCGCTTCGACTTTCCGACCGCGCCGGTGGTCGTGGGCATGATCCTCGGACCTCTCGCGGAGGCGCAGTTGCGCAACGCGATGTCGATCGGCGAGGGCAGTGCCGCCGTGTTCTTCCAGCGCCCGATGTCGATCGCGCTCATCGTCATCGTGCTGGGCGTGCTGCTTCTGCCGCGGCTGGCCAAGCGCATGAGCGACAGGAGGCTGCGCGCCACGGCCCGCTGAGCCGGGCGCCCCCTGCGCACCGGACGACCGGCGAGATGCCGACAGCTGTCGTGCGAGGAGACGGTTTCTTCATCGAAAGGGAATATCAACGAGAGAAACCACGGTTAATTGACAATCTTTCTTCACAGAAATAGACAATTGATAAATATCGTACCGCCATTTGAATTACGGGAATTGGCCCAATAACGCCATCTAGAATGCGGTGCAATGCTGCCAATGGGTGGCAATGAAGAAGTCCGACGAACAATGAGGCCGGCGCACCCGATGCGCCCAGGAACCTCAGGCAGGGAGCGCCGTGAAGCGCATTGTTGAAAGCAAAGCATCTCGCGGCGGCGAGAGGGCCATGAGGGCGTACTGGCCGAGGGGATTCTTCGGCTGGTTGGGCTATCTGCTGGATCATCGATTGCATGGCTACCAGCGACCTGTCGATTGGACTTCGGTGTGGGCCCTGGAGCACAGCGGCTACGGCCTGATGGTGTGCGCCGGCGATGCTGTCCTGCCGCTGCTCGGTGACGAAGTGGATGTCTTTCGCCTCGTGGCGGCCGGCCTCGGTGATCCGGAGATCGCCACCCTCATGCATCTCGCCGAGCCAAGGATTCGTGCGCTGCGACGAAAGATCGTCGATCAGCTCGGAGTTTCGCAACAAGCCGAGTTGGCCGCAATCGCCGCAACACACGGACTCAATGTTCAATCTCTGCGCGCCGCAGCCGGCTGAGCCGGCCGCTTCTGCTTCTGTCTCTCCCTCGTCCTTCAGTTCGCGTCCGAGCCGATGCCGAGCCCGGCGCTGGTGGTCGCCGCGATGCCGGCACCCTTGATGCGCTGGACTTCGGCCACGAACTCCGGGCCGTTGCGCATGCGCTGGTACATCGCGACCTGCGAGCGGTAGGCCGGGTTGCCAGGGTCGAAGTTGTCCCGCTGCGCGACCTCGGCCAGCCCCGACCTGATCCAGAGGTTGAGGTCCGCCGCGATCTCCGCGCGGCTCAACGCGCCCCCGCTCGCGTCGGGCGGCCCGACGCGAAGCTCCTGCGGCGCCTGCGCCACCGCGCGGCTGGCCGCGAAATCCGCGGCGACGGCCGCACGGCTGAAGCTGCTCGCCATCGGGATCGGAGCCCCGACCCATTGTTCGGCAGGGACGGTCTGGGCGGACACGGCGCCGGCGAACGCAAGCGCGGACAGACCGAAGAGTTGCCTGGCATTCATCATCAAATCTCCTTAGGCTCTGGTGTGTGAGCGCGGGAATCGCGGCCATCACGGGGAGTGACTGTGTCGCGCCGGCGCCTTCCAGGCTGTGCGTTTGCGCACAGCTTTCCTCAATCGGCCACCCTGCCGCCGGAGTCGACCATGGTGCTCGAACGTTCCAGCCTCGCCCTGCGGCACATCGCGCTGCTGGAGGGGCTGTCCCGGCAGAGACTGGATCGGCTCGCCCAGCAGTGCCGGTGGCAGAGCATCTCGGCGGGGCAGCCCTTGCTCTTGCGCTCCGAACAGAAGAGCGACGTCTACTTCCTGGTCTCGGGCCAGTTGCGCGTGACGACCTACTCGGCCAATGGGCGGCAGGTCACCTTTCGCGATCTGCAGGGCGGCGAGCATTTCGGCGACATCGCGGCCATCGACGGCAAGGCGCGTTCGGCCGACGTGGTCACGCTCAAGCCCAGCGTGGCGGCGAGCCTGGATCGCGATGCCTTCCTGGACCTGCTGCAAGACGAGCCGGTGGTTGCCGGCCGCGTGATGCGAGGCCTGGCGGCGCTGGTGCGCCAGTTGTCCGAGCGCGTCATCGACCTCAGCACGCTGGGCGTGCAGAACCGCGTGCAGGCCGAACTGCTGCGCATGGCGCGCGCCGCGGGCGTCTCCGGCAACCAGGCGCGCCTGGACCCGGCGCCGACCCATGCCGAGTTCGCCAGCCAGATCGGCACGAATCGCGAACAGGTGACTCGCGAGTTCAACGCGCTGCGGCGCGACGGCGTGCTGGCGAAGGAAGACAAGGCCCTGCGGGTGACCGATGTCGAGAGGTTGGCGCGCATGGTGGCTGAAGTGCGGGGAGCGGTCTAGCTCGTCGCCGGCTCGCCCCCGATCGACTCGACCGAAGCTCCCCCCATTTTGGGATCGCAAATGTCGTATCCCGTCCGGCGGATGGCGCGAACCCGGCATAAGCCCTAATGTCCCCGGAACCGCACCCCCCACGCGCCGTTGCAGCAGGGGGCGTTGCTGGAGGAGAAGCTCGATGGCATTCACGTGGGACGGCCGCTTGCTGATGTGCGTCGCGAGCCTGCTCGCGTCTTCGCTGGTCAGCGCTCAATCTCCCAGCGTGGTCGGCATCGTCGAAGGCAGCGCCACGCTGATCCGCCAGACCACGCGCTACGCGCTCGCCGAGGGCGTGGCCTTGAGCGACCAGGACATCATCGAGACGGCACCCGGCGCCTTCGCCCAGATCGAACTTCCCGGGGGGGTCCTGGTCGGCATCGGTGAGTCGACGCGGCTGATGCTGCGCCCTCACGTCGCCAAGGGGCTGACGGCGCCGCCGCTGTATCTGCTCCAGGGCTGGCTCAAGACCAGCGCCGGCGGCGACTTCGGCTATGCGAGCCCCACTTTCGAGATCGCGACCCAGGCCGCCACTAGCGTCGTCTACACCACGGGTGCGCAGTACGAGGTGTTTCTCGAAAGCGGCGCTGCCAAGCTGACGCCGCGCCAAGGCACGCCGGCGGTCGCGCAACTGGCCGGCGGCGACTTCGCGCAGCGGCGTGAGGGCGCCGCACCAACCGTCGCACGGCGCGCGACGCCCGAGTTCCTGGCCAAGGTGCCGCGCCAGTTCCGCGACCGTCTGCCCGCGCGCGGCGAGCAGTTCGCCAAGCGCAATGTGGCACCCAAGGCGCTCGGCGAGATCGGCTACAGCGATGTGGCCGCCTGGCTGCGCACCGAACCGGCGCTGCGACTGCCGCTGTTGCCGCTGTGGCGACAGCGCGCAACCGACCTGACCTTTCGCGCGGCGGCCAAGGCCGATCTGGCGCAGCACCCCGAATGGGAACCTTATGCGGACCCCGAAGGCTATGCACGCCGCATGGCGGAAGAGGCCGAGCGTCGGCGCGYGCGCGAGGCCGCGCGCCAGGCAGCCAGGGCCGCCCGGGCCGCCGCAGCCGCGGCCGCGGCTGCGGATGGCACCGGCGTCGGGGGCAAATCGCAGTGAACCGTGGCGCCTCTGGGCGCAACTCAGCGACTGTCACGGACAGCCGGGACTGGAGAATCTTTCATGGGCCTTCTGCTTAAGTTCAATCTGATCTTCCTGGTGGTCTTCGTCGCGGGGGTGGCCGGCGCCGGCAAGGTTTCCCACGACATGCTGCAAGGCAACGCCAAGCAGGAGGTGCTCGACCACGCGCGCCTGACGATGGAGAAGGCGGTGGCGATTCGCTCCTACACCAACGATCAGATCCGCCCGCTGCTCGAAACGCAGATGAAATACACCTTCCTGCCGCAGTCGGTGCCGGCCTATTCCGCGACCGAGGTGCTGGCGACGCTGGCCAAGAGCTTCCCCGACTACACCTACAAGGAAGCGACCCTGAATCCGACCAACCTGCGCGACCGGGCGGTGGACTGGGAAGCCGACATCGTGAATCGTTTCCGCACCCAGGCCGACCAGAAGGAGTTCGTCGGCGAGCGCGAGTCGGGGACCGGGCGGTCGCTCTACATCGCGCGCCCGCTGCGCATCACGAATGCCGCCTGCCTGGCCTGCCACAGCACGGCCGAGGCGGCGCCGCGCACGCTGATCGACAAATACGGCCCATCCAACGGCTTCGGCTGGCAGATGAATGAAGTGATCGGCGCGCAGGTGGTGTCGGTGCCGATGTCGGTGCCGCTGGCGCGCGCCGACCAGGCTTTCAAGGTCTTCATGGCATCGCTCATCGGCATCTTCGTGGCGATCGGCATCGTGCTGAACCTGATGCTCTACCTGCTCGTGATCCGGCCGGTGACGCTGCTGTCGAAGCTGGCCAACCGCGTCAGCATGGGCGAACTCGAAGCCCCGGAATTCGCGGCGAAGGGCCATGACGAAATCGGGACGCTGGCGGATTCGTTCAGGCGCATGCGCAACAGCCTCGACCAGGCGATCAAGATGCTCGACGCATGAGCTTGAGCATGCATATGTCCGCGCCCGTTCCATCTTTCGTCGGTCCGTACCAGATCCGCGGCGTGGTCGGCTCGGGCGCGATGGGCATGGTGTACCTGGCACACGACCCGGCCATCGACCGTCCGGTGGCGATCAAGACGATCCACCGGCGCCTGCTCGAATCGAGCGGCGACGAACCCAGCGTGACGGCGCGATTCCGTGTGGAAGCCAAGGCCGCGGGGCGGCTGACCCACCGCAACATTGTCCCGATCTATCAGTTCGGCGAAGACGAGGACTGCGCCTACATCGTCATGGAATACGTCGCGGGCCGAAACCTGCGGGACTATATCCAGCCGCCGCGCAAGCTGGCGGTGCCGCAGGTCCTCTGCCTCATGCTGCAGCTGCTCGACGCCTTGCACTACGCCCACGAGCGCGGCATCGTGCACCGCGACATCAAGCCGGCCAACCTGCTGATCGCCGATGACGGACGCCTCAAGATCACCGATTTCGGGATCGCGCGAACCGAATCCTCCAACCTGACGCGTGCCAGCACGGTGGTCGGGTCGCCGGGCTATATCGCACCCGAGCAGTACACCGACCGCAGCGTCGACCGGCGCGTCGACGTGTTCTCGGCCGGCGTGCTGCTGTATCAGATGCTGAGCGGGACGACGCCGTTCTCCGGCACGGACGAGGCGATCATGTACAAGATCGTCTACGAACCGCACAAGCCCTTGATCGAGCTGACCAACGACGCCGCGCTCGAGCCCTTCGATGCGGTGCTCGACCTGGCGTTGGCAAAGGATCCGGCGCAGCGCTTTTCGAGCGCCCTGGGAATGGCCACCGCGCTGCGGGCACTCGCCACCGAGGCGCTGCCGGATGTGCTACCCGCCGACATCCTTCTCGCGCCGCGGATCGAAGGCCTGGAGGCGAACCCGGTCGTCGCGAAGGAGCCCGCCGCGTCCGGCTCTTCCAGACCCGACCCGCGCTCGGCACCGCCGGTACCCGGTTCGACGACGACGATTCGCCTGACGCGCTCGAAGTCGATGCCCGGCACCGGGCCGCCCTCGGTCCCCGTGCCCACCGGATGGGACTCCGCGGCGCTGGCCGCGATCGAGCGCGAACTGGCCCCGCACGTCGGGGCCGTGGCGCGCGTGCTGGTACGCCGCGCCGCGCGCGGCCTGAGCTCGCTGGCGGACGTGCGCCGGGCCGTCGCCGGTGCGATCCCCGATTTCGATGCGCGCGAGCGCTTCCTGGCCAAGGCCGGTGGGCCGCGCACCGGGACGCCGGTCCCCGCGGCGGCGACCGATGTCAGGGCCACGCAGCTCGATGCCACCACCCCGATCGGCGCGCCGATGCGCGACGGTGATGTCGACAAGGCCGCCTCCGCACTGCTCGCCTCGCTGGGGCCGATCGCGCGGGTCGTCGCCAAGCGCTGCGCCGCCCAATCCCAGACCCGCGAGCAATTCGTCGCCCACGTGCTGGAACAGCTCACGCCCAGCGTCGACGCCCGCCGCGTGCAGGCCGACCTGTGGCGTGCCCTCGGTTGATGGGGGTCCGCCGTGATCGCGCTGCGTGTCACGCGCCGGCCCGGCGCCACCGAACCCGATGCGACTGCGCTTGCGCTGCCGCCCGAGGGCCTCACGATCGGCCGCGCCGACGATTGCGGCCTCGTGCTGGCCGACCCGCTGCGCCTGGTGTCGCGCCAGCATGCGCAAGTGACGGCCGTCGGCCACGCCGCGCGCGTACGCTGCATCAGCAGCAGCGCACCCTTGTGGGTGAACGACATGCAGCTCGACCCGGGCGCCGAACGGGCCCTGCTGGCGGGCGATCGCTTGCGCGTCGGCGGCTTCGAGCTCGCCGTCGAGCCCGTCGCGGAGGCGGCGGCGCGGCGCTCGCGTCTGGATCGCTGGTTCGATCTGGATGGGGCGCCCGACCCCCTCGCGGCCGAATCGCCGCTGCCGGCCCTTGCACCTTCGCCCGAGGCGGCGGCAACCAGCGCGGTCGTGTCCTGGCAGGCGAGCCGGCATGTCGTGCGCACCGGCGCACCCATGGCGCCGGGTGCGCCCTCGATACCGCCGGCGCCGCCTCTCTCGCCGGCACCGGCCGCGGCCCCCGACGAAGCGCCCTTGGCGCGGAAGGCCCCTCACCGGTCGGCGGATGGACCCGACGGTCCCCCGGAGTTGCGCGAGCTTGCGGCGGCTTTCGCTCGCGGCGCCGGCCTGGTCACCGATCCGGCGCCGCCCACGCCGGAGTGGATGGAGCACCTCGGCGCGTTGCTGCGGGCGACGGCCGAAGGCACACTCGCGCTGCTGCAGAGCCGCGCGGTCGCAAAGCGCCACATGCGCGCCGAGGGTACGCACATCGCACCGCGCCAGAACAACCCGCTGAAGTTCTCGCCGGACGCGACCGAAGCCTTGACCCGCATGCTGCAGCGTGACGCGAGCCCCGGCTTCCTCGACCCCGTGGCGGCGCTGCACGATGCACATCGCGACCTGCTGGTGCACCAGGTGGCCATGGTGGCGGGCATGCGCGCGGCGGTGTTCGAGCTCTTCTCCCGGCTGGGTCCCGAAGCCGTCGAGCAGGCGGAGGGTTCGGCGCACGGCATCTCGCGCCTGCCCTTGCTCCGCGCCGCGGCCCTCTGGCAGCGCCATCGCATGCAGCACGCCCAACTGCTCGAGCATCTGGACGACGATTTCGAGACCATCTTCGGACGCGAATTCCTGCGTGCCTATGAAGCCCAGTCGCGCGTCGATGCCGATGCCAAACCCGCACCGCCGGAGGCTCCATGGCCGGGCGCGCGTTGAGCGTCTCGCTGGCTGCGCTGTCGCGCACCGGACGGCGCGAGTGCAACGAGGATGCTTTCGGCTATTGGGAAGGCGCCGCTTCCCTTGTCGCCGTTCTGTGCGACGGCGCGGGTGGGCATGGAGGCGGCCAGGCGGCATCGCGCGCCGCCGTGACGCATGTGCTCGAGGCCTTCGCGCTCCATCCGGAGGTCAGCTTGAACGCGCTGCAGTCGCTGGTCCAGGGGGCCAACGACGCGGTCGTCGTGCAACAGGTCGCCGGTACCCCGACGGCCGACATGCGCACCACCATCGTGGTGCTGCTGCTCGACCTCCAGGATGGCGCGGCGCTCTGGGCCCATGCCGGCGACTCGCGCCTGTACCGCTGGCACGGTGCCCGATTGGTCGGGCGCACGCGGGATCAAAGCCTCGAACAGCGCCTGCGCGACGCCGGCCTGCGTGCGAGCGCCGCCGCCTCGGGCCAGCTGACATCGGCGCTCGGCTCCCCCGAAGGCTTCGATTTCGAGGCCTTGGAAAGGCCGCAGGTGCTCGCTCCGGGAGACGCGCTGCTGTTGTGCAGCGACGGCCTGTGGTCGGCCTTCGACGATGGTGCGATGGCGAGCAGCAGGGCCGGGTGCAGCGGCGTCCAGGCCTGGCTCGATCGCCTCGAAGCGGCGGTGCGGCAAGTCGAACGCAGCGACCAGGACAACTATTCCGCGCTCGCGATCTGGTGCTCGGCGGCCTGAATATCGAGCAGTTCGAGCAGCAGCGCCGGCTCCGGCGGCCAAGCCGAGGTCCGGGGAACGGCGTCGTGCGCGGTATCAAGCGGCCACCAGAGGCTGGCCGGCGCCGGCGGCCAGGCCTGGGCGGGATCGGCGGATGCCTGCCCGGAGCGCGGCGGCAGGGCGGCGATCGCCGCCTCGAGCGCGTCGGGTCCTTCGGCTGCCGCGTCAAGCAGCGACGCGAGTCGGACTGCGCTTTCATCCGGTGACGCGGGGGCGGCAAGGCGTTCGGCCAGCGTCAGTGGAAAAGCGCGTCCGACGCGGTCATGCGAAGCCACCATGATGCCGCTCCAGAACTCGCCGGGCGCCGGCAGGGCCGCATAGCGCCACGGCGCGAAGCCGCCCAGGCGTTCGCGCAGCGCGCCGCCATCCACCATCGTGGCGGCGAGGGCGAGGCCGCGCTGCAGCCAGCCATCCCAGTCGCCGCGCCAGCGTGGCGGCAAGCCGCGGCCGACGAAGTCTCCGCGCGTGGGCAGCTTGCCGTACCAGCAGACGCGACGCGACGGCAGCTTCACCATGGTGCTTGCGGGCAGCGAAAGCGTGCCAGCTCCCGAAGGGTCCAGATATCCGCGTCGGGCGCACCGGCCGCGCTCGCCTCGACCTCGAGGGTGCGTGAGTCGACGACGAAGGCCAGGCGCGGGGGCGCGCCCCGCTCGCCCTTCCAGTCGCCGCGCAACAGCACCCGCAGCCAGGCGAACGGACCTTCATGGATTTCGGCGCCGACCCCGGCGGGACCGGGCGGCACGATACGCATCAGCACTTTCTGCGTCGAGGCCGGCCCCGGCCAGACCAGTTCCTTGGCGCGTGGAGGACCGTTCTCGAAGCGCAGCAGCTGGCCGTCGACGTCGATGCTGAACTGCAGCAGCTCGGCATCCATGCGCAGCGGCGTCAGGCGCAGCCTGAGCTCGGGAAGCGGTGCACCCCCGGGGAAGAACAGGGCGCCGATGCCCGCCGCCTGCTCGAATGCACCCGGCATACCCGCATCGGCGGCCGCGCTGCGCGCCTTCCAAGGCCGGGTCGAAGTGTCTACACGTTCGCTCAACTGGCTGCGCCGGAACTCGTCGAACAGGCCACCGGGTCCGAACAGGCGCGCGAAGTCTGACGGCGCCATGTCCCGCGACGTGACTGCGCCGAAGGGGAAGCGCTCGCGCGTCAATGCGTTGCAGGTCTGCGCGAGCTCGGCCAGCGCGGCGTCGAAACTCGGCTTGGCGCCGCCGCGCGCGCGCATCAACGTGCCGAGGCCGAGGTAGACCTTGCGCAGCGCCACCGGCGCGCTGGCGGCCTCGGTGCGCAAGGTGGCGTCGAGTTCGGCGGAGGAGGTCGCGTCTCGCTTGCCGGCGGCCAGGGCATGGAGGCGGTCGAGCGCTTGCGGTCCGGCGCCTGCCGCGTAGTCGCCAAGGGCGCCGAAGCGTGCCCGCAGCGCGCTGTCGAAGGCGGCTTCGGCCGTGCTCCCACCCTGGGGGGTTGCGCTGAATTCGTCGGCCAGGCGCGTGAAGAGGCGGCGCAGCGGCGAATCGGGCGCCGTGAGCTCGGCGGCCTGACGCGAGGCGCCATCCGCATCGGTGCCGGGCGCCAGCGCCAGGGCATCGAGCTGGCGCGACCAGGCGTCGATCACGCGCTGAGCCTGGCGCTGGCCGACCTGCGTGGCGATTTCGTCGCGCCAGGCGCGGTCCGTCTGCAGGCGTCTGACGTCGCCGCCGGTGTCACCGAGCACCCAGTCCGCCTCGTTCGCGAGTTCATCGAAGGTGGCTTCGAGCACCGGCAGGAGCTTGCGCCGCCACTCGCCGGCGCTGGAATGCGCCGGCATCGGCCCGGCGCTCGATGCCGCGAACAGGAGGGCGCCGGCCGTGCCGAGGCGTGTCGGCAGATCCTGCGGCGGCTCGGGGTCGGGCACGCGTCGCAGCAGGCGCTCGTGCACGCGCTGCGCGAGCGGCAGCGCCGCCAGCGCGCTGCGCGCCGCACGCACTCCCGCATCGTCGGCGCGCATTGCCTCGGGAAGCCCGCTGCGCTCGAGCAGGGCGTCGACATGGCGCGCCCATTCGGCGCGCTCGCCGGCGCCGCCCGCCTGTGCCAGCGCCTGTTCGACCCAGGGCCGCAGCTCGCCGCGGACCAGCCGCGTCGGGCTGGCGAGCATCAATGAAGCGCGCAGCGCCTCGTAGCGCGTCGCGCTGTACTGGGCCTCGCGCAGGTCGCGGCGCAAGCGCTCGATGAGCAGCGGTGCCAGACCGCGATCGAGCATCTCGCGGTAGGCCTGCTCCGCCAGGCGCGCCAGCCGCGGCCCCTGGAACAGACCGAAGCCGAAGCCGGCGGGCGGCTCGTTCGGATCGATGCCATCGTTCGCGGCCAGTCGCTCGAGCAGCGAACACAGCGGCAACACCTGCTCGAGGCTTGCCGATTCCAGCGGGCCGATGCGCTGGGTCAGCTGCTCGACGCGCGTGCGCACGGCGTCGACGTAGTCGAGGTTGCGCCGGTAGCTCTGCCACCACAGGGCGGAGGCGGCGAGCAGCGCGGCGCCGGCAAAGCCGGCGCCGAACAGGGCGGTTCGCCGACGCCAACGCAGCCGCTGCAGCCGCCGGCCCGCCAGCGGCGCTTCGGCGATCACCAGGCCCTTCAGCAGCGCGCTCAGGAAAAAGGACTTGCCGCCCGCGTCGGGTCGCGCCAGGGGCTTGAGCGCCAGGCCGTGGCTGCGCGCGAGTTCGCCGATGACCCGGTCGATCGGATTGCCTTCCTGGGTGCCGCTCGTCAGCGCGATCGAGCGCAGGCGCTGCGAGGGCTCTGCGGCCGTGCCGGCGAAGGCCAGGCGCACGAAGCCTTCGAGGGGCGCGAGCAGCGCTTCGAACTGCGCCGCGAAGGTGTAGATCGGCAGGCGGCGCTGCGGCGTGCGTTCATGCTGCAGCGCCTCGGGTCCGCGCCGCGCCAGGCGATGGGCGAGCTCGGCCAGGCGCGGCCCGAGATCGGCCGGGACGCCGGCGACATCGGGGTCGAAGACCAGGCCCCAGAGCTGCTCGCGCTGCGTGGCGTCGAGATCGCCGAAGGTCTCGACAAAGCCGGCGAGCAGGTCGGCCTTGGTCACCAGCAGATAGATCGGAAAGGAAAGATCGAGCTCGCGGCGCAGTTCGTCCAGGCGTGCCGCGACCGCGGCCGCCTGGCGCTCGAGCTCCGCGCCGCCATGCAGCAGGTCGGGCACGCTGACGCTGACGATCACGCCGTTGATCGGCTGAATCGGCCGGTGCCGGCGCAGCAGCGCGAGGAACTGCTGCCATTCGCGGGCGTCGGCCGCCGCGTCGCTGTCCTGCGTCGTGTAGCGTCCGGCCGTGTCGATGAACACGGCGTCCTGGCTGAACCACCAGTCGCATTGGCGCGTGCCGCCGATGCCCGCGAGCGGGTCGCGGCCGAGGCGTTCGGCGAGCGGAAAGCGCAGGCCCGAATGCAACAGCGCGGTGGTCTTGCCGCCCCCGGGCGCGCCGATGATCAGGTACCAGGGCAACTGCTGCACCTGTCGGCGGCTCTGCCACCAGCGGGTCGTGCCCTGGGCTTCGACGCCCTGCCGCAGCATGGCAAGGGCCTTGCGAAAGCGCTGGCTCAGTTCGGGGCCGGCATCGCCGGATTCGAGGCCCTTCAGCAGCTGCGCGTTGCGTCGTCGGGCCAGCAGCACCCGCAGCGAGCGCAGACCGAACAGCAGGAGCGCCGCCAGCGCGAGCAAGGCGAGGCGTGCGCGCGTGTCGTCGAAGGGGTGCCGGGTGCCGAAGGCGAGCAGGGGTGCCGCGAACCACAGCAAGGCGGCTGCCGCGCCGAGGTTCACGGCGGCCTGCGCGAAGCGTGTCGACGCCTTCATTCCGGGAACAGGACGATCTCGACGCGGCGCAGCGGCGCGCCGGCCGTGGTGGTCTCCACACGCGCCTCGACCGCGAGCCGCGCATCGCCGAGCTGTGGCCGCAAGGCGTCGGCGGCGCCGCGCGCCCATTCCATCGCCTGATGCCAGGCCGAGGGCGTGCGAGCCGTCGGAGGATCGCTGCCATCGGTGTAGCCGACCACCAGCACCTTGCCCGGCAGCTTCGCCAGCGCCGCACCCAGGCGCGTCAGTGGTCCATTGGCGTTGTCCAGCGCGTCGGCGCCGATCACGGCCACGCTGCGCAGCGCCTCGTCGCGGACCGACAACCGACCGGCGGCGATGTCGTCGCGCAACTGGGAGGCCAGCCGCGGGGGCGCCGTTGCCGTGCCGGCGAGGGTCGACACAGCGGCGGTGCGTGCCGGCACGAGCCGCTGCAACGAGGCCAGCACACCGTCGACGCGCGCGGCGAGCTGCAGCTGGCTGGCGCTGTACACCGCCAAGGCGAGCACGCCCAGCAGCAGGACCGCCGGCAAGGCGACGCGCGGCGCCCGCGGCGGGCTGGCGGCGGCAGCCGCGCAATGCCAGGGGGCCATCAGGGCCGGAACCGGCGTCACCTGCTGCAGCGCGAGGTGCACGCGCGAGCGCAGGGCTTCGTGCTCGCGGTTGTCCAGGCCCATGCGCGCGCGCAGCCCGAGGCTCAGGCAGGTGTGGATGAGTTCGAGCAGCGCGCGGTGCTCGCGGGGCTTCTGGGCGAGCCGCGCGAGCAGGCGCAGCAGCTTGTCGCCGCCGTCGGACTCGCCGTGAAAGCGCTGCAGCAGTCCGGCGCCTCCCGCACCCCAGGGCGCCGCGCCGAACTGCTCGTCGCCCCAGGCGCAGAGCACGTAGCTCGCGGCGGCGACGCTGGCCTCGTCGACGCCGCTGACGCGCGCTTCGGCCTCGAAACGGTTCACCGCCGCGGCCAGGGTGCGCCGCAGCGCCGCCGGATCGGCGGGTGTCGCGTCTCGCAGGCGGGCCATCAAGGCGACCAGCGGGAGCGCCTGGGCGCGCAGCGCGCGCGCGGCGGGCGGTTCGTCGACGCCGGGTGCGTCGACAGCCGGCGATGCGGGCGCTTCGCCGGGGCGCATCACTTCGCCCACCCCATCTGCAGCTGGCGCGCCTGGGCTTCGACACGCAGCCTCGGCGCCAAGGTCCCGACAGGCACGGGAAGGACGGCACGCCATTGCGAGTGCTCGATCTCCCGAAACGCGCCGAAAACCGCGATCGCACGGGCGTCGCCGCTGAGTTCGAGGGCCAGTTCGCGCGCTTCGCCGGGGCGCAGGAACAGCTTCTCGCGCACCAGCACGTTCGATCCGAGGGTGGCTTCGTCGTCGTCGTAGAGGCTGTCGAAGCTCGCCTTCTCGAAACCGCTCGCATCACGCAACACATAGACCCGCAGCGCCAGCGAGGCCGAGGCATCGCGCGCATCGGTGTTCAAGCTGCGCGTTGCCTGCACGAGCAGCTGCAGGCTGCGCTTGGGCCCGGCCAGTACCGGCGCCGCGCCGGGGTTGAACATGAAGTTCACGACCATCGAGGTGTTCACCCAGGGAACCTGGCGCTGGGCGGTGTCGCGCAGCACCTTGATGCGTACCGCCTTCATCATGTCCTCGACTTCGACGCCGGGAGCGCGAAGCTCGGTGGCGAGGTGACGCGTGTAGATGCTGTTGCCGCCGATCGGGCCGTCCTCGGCGACCCCGCCGGGGGCCGCGGAGAAAGCGATGAGGGCGCCCGGGGCCGCCATCTCGGCCAGGCCGTTGGCGTTGCGCGAAGCGCGCCCGCGAGCCGCGAAGGGGTCGTTGCGGCAGGCGTCGATGATGAAGATGCGCGCGCGTGGGCGCACCCGGTCCACATGCGCGAGCAGGGCTTCCTGCAGGTCGATGGCCTCGTCGCGCACTTCGGCCTCATCGCGCAGCGCGATGTCGACCGGCAGCAGGTAGTTGCGCCCGCCGATCTGCACGCCGTGGCCGGCATAGTAGAAGACCGACGCGACCTGATCGTCGTCCATGCGGCGCGCGAACTCCCGCAGGACGCGCTTGAAGTCGCGGGCATTGAGATTGAGGTACTCGCCGACTTCAAAGTCGAGGCCGCGCAGGACCTGGGCGATCAGGCGGCCGTCGTGCTCGGGATTGTTCAGCGGAATGTCGGGGTAGCGCCCGTTGCCGATCACCAGAGCCACGCGGCGTTGCCGCGGGGCTTCGACCTTGGCCTGTGGCTGGGCGTTGCAGAACCCGCTCCATAGTACGGGCATGAGCCCGAGGCAGGCGAGCAGGCGACGGCGGCTCATGCGGGCAACGAAGGTACGACCCGAGCCATGGACAGCCCGGACCGGTGTGACGAGAGTTGCGGAGTAGCGAGTGCATTCCATTCTCTGCGCTGCGCCGCGACGGCACAAGGGGAGCGCGCCGCCGTTCAGGCACCGCGAAACTGCACGCGGCGGTTCTCGGCGGCGTATGGATCGACGCCTTCGAGCGGCCGGCTTTCGCCGTAGCCGACGGTCTTCAGGCGCGCGGCCTCGATGCCGTGGTGCCGCACGAGATAGTCGCGCACGGCGCCGGCGCGTTCGCGCGACAGCGCGAGGTTGTAGGCATCGCCGCCGACGGCGTCGGTGTGGCCTTCGACCGTGACGACGACCTTCGGCGAGAGCAGCTTGATGCCTTCGGCCACCGCGTCGAGCTGGGCCCGCGCGGCCGGAAGGATGTCGGCGGACCCGAAGGCGAAGCGCACCGGCAGGGACAGCGCCGCGGCCTCGGCGTTCGAGTCATGACGGGCGCGGGATGCGGCGGCCGAAGGGCTTGCCGAGGCCTTCGTCACCGAAGACGCCGCCACCTTCGTGAACTTCGCCGGCTCCGCGGGCGGCGCATCATCGAGCAGGCGGATCGAGCGGGTCTTCCCGAGCACGGCCGCCACATCCAGCGGGTCCACGAGTTGGCCCTCGCGATAGATGACGACCTTCTCGGCATGCACATGGGGGGTGATCAGGGCGGCTGCCAGGGCGAGGGCGAGGATGCTGAGGTGGCGCTTCATTTCGGGCTCCTTGGGCGTTGGATTCGTCGATGCCCATGGGTTGCGCGCGCCGCCGGGGCGGTTCAATCTTTCTCGATCGAGCCGATGCCGCGGATGGAACGCGTCACTGCCGGGTCGCCGTGATAGCGCACGTGACCGACACCGCCGATGCGCACGGCCAGCGTATGGCTCGCGGCGAGTTGCGCCTCGCCATTGCCGTCGATCGCGACCTCGGCGCGTTCGCTGGCGAGTTGGGGTGCGGAATAGGTGCCCATGCCGGTGATGGCGAGCTGCTGCGCCGTCACCTTGCCGCCTCCGACCGCGACATCGCCGGCGCCGGTGATGCGCACCTCCAGGCTGCGCGCGTCGTCCAGGCGATCGAGGCGGATCGAGCCGCCACCGGCCAGCACCAGCGTGAGCGCGTCGCCGCGCAGCGGTCCGATGTGGATCGCACCGGCGGTACGGGATTCGAAGCTTCGCAGCATGCGCACGCCGAGCTTCATCCGGATCGGCTGCTGCGTCTCGATCCGGCCGGGCGCAAGGCCGATGAGCAGGCGTCGATCGTGAACCTCGGTCGTGATCTTGCGCAGCACCGCGGGTTCGGCGTCCAGGGTCAGCGTTTCGCGCGGGCCCTGTTCGACGCTGACTTCGCCCGCGACGGCGAACACGACCTGGTCGAAGTCGGCGACGCTGCGCGCTTCGGTGGCCGCCGGTGCCGCCTCGGGCAGGGCCGCGGCAAGCACCGCGGCACAGCCGGCGGCCATGGCCTTGGCCCGGAGCGAGAGTCGTGCCGGGAACGCGTCGGTGAACCAGCGCATGGTGCGGCTCCTGATGCGGTGGGCGATGGCTTCAGCGCGGCAGCGCGAGGCTGGGCGGCGCGGCGGAGGGGCGCGCCAGGCAGGTGGTCCCGCTGGCATCGGTGATGATCAGCGGCGCGCCGTAGCGGTCGATGGCCACGAGCTTCGCACTCTGCCGTGCTTCGGCTCCCAGGGTGACCGGCCCCTCGTCGAACAGCAGGCGGCCGTACTGCCAGCAGCGCAGCTGATAGGTGCCTGACGCCTTCTGGTTCGGTGCCGCCGGCGCGGGGGTGGGCGTGGGCGGGACGCGGGACGCGATGCGATCGTCGCCGCCGGCGGAGATGCCCGCCGCCGCGCCTGGAGGAACCTGCAGCAGCAAGGCGATCGAGGCGCCCAGGGCTGCCAGGGTCATCGCGGCCAGGCGAACGCCGCGCCGCTTCCCTTGATCGGGATGGGTGTTATCTGGCTTGTACACGGAAGTCCTCCTGGGCGAGCGAGCCGCCGCTGGCTTTGACAAAGGCGTCGCGGATCAGATCGAGCGTGGCGCCGGGCAAGGGTTCGAAGTCGGTGCCGACCAAGGCCTGCGGCAGCGAAGCCAGCACGTCATGCGGCGTTGCGAAGCAGGAGATGGTCTCGGTCACGCCCTTCGGATTCATCGTGAGCTGGAAGCGCATCGCGCCGGGCAGCTTGAGCGGCTGGGCCGCGGCGATGCGCGAATCGCGGGCGAATCGGTTGGGGAAGAAGCGGATGACCTTGGCGTCCTCATCCTGCAGGTAGCAGTAGACATGCGCATCCGTCGACGGCGCGAGCGCGAGGTTGATCGACTCTCCGCGGGCAAAGCGCGTCTGCTGCTTCGGCGTCGTCGTCAGCGACAGTCTCAGCGGCTGCGCCGGTGCCGCGGCTGCGGGCGTCGGCGGCGATCCGGGGGCCGCGGCCACGGTGGCCGGCGGCACGTAGCGCGCCGGTTGCGCCGGTGGCTTGATCTTGGTGTGGTCGGCCGCGAGGAAGGCATAGAAGAATTCCTCGTCCAGCAGGGCCTCGCGGCTGAGGCCGAGTGCGGCGCGATAGTTCGAGATCGCCTCGTCGATGGCGGGATTGAATTCGCCGTCGATCGGCCCGTCGTAGAACCAGCGTCGGCGCAACTGGTTCTGGAAGTACGCGATCAGCTCGACGCGCGTCGCGGCCATCGCGTGGTACCAGTCGAACATTTCGAGACGGGTTTCTTCGTTCGCCTTCGGGTCGGTCACGCCCAGGCAGGTCCAGTAGGGGGTCTTTGTCAGCTTGCCGACGAGCTCGACCACCGCCAGCTCGACCAGCCCGCGCAGCGCTTGCGATTGGCCTTCGGCACGCGCCAGGTTCATGCTGTAGTTGATGCCGAACTTGTGATACGCGGCATCGCCGTCGAAGCCGCTGCCCTGCTTCAGGATCACCACCGAATTGCGCGAGGTGACGCCCGGCAGCACCGCCATGTCCCTCGTCGTCAGCACGCTCAGGTCGAGCGCCAGCATGCTGGAGGCAGCGTCTCGTGCGATGCCGAGGTTGATGAACGGCGAGATGCCGAAGCCGAGGTCTTTCTGGTTCTTGATCAGGTTCTCGTCGAACTGCGACACGGAGCCCTTGATGTCGTACAGCGGCACCGCCTGGTAGGCCGCCGCGCTCTGGGCCGTGGCCAGGAAGCTGATGACGTTCATCGTGTCCTTGCCGAACGCGACCAGGCGCACCGCACGGCTGCGCCGCGACAGGTCCGACACCGCCGAGATCAGCATGTCGCGCGATCCGGCGTTCAACTTCTTCGTCTCGTCCGTGATCTCTTCGGTCAGCATGGTCACGTCGCGCACGCCGTAGTCGAGCATCAGCGTGTCCATGCAGCGAAGGGCCTGCGAAAAGCCCGTGATCGAGCGTCGCGCGCGATCCTCGGGGCCCTGGCGGATCACGGCCGTCTGCTCGACCGTGGGTTGTTTGACCTCAAGCGTCTGGCAGCCGGCGAGTGCGGCGAGGCCTGCGAGCACGAGAGGGCGCAAGATGCGGGGCGGGTTCATGGGATCTCCGATCTGCGGGGTTGCCGCTCAGCGGCAGCCGCCGCGCCCGACGATGTTGATGGCATTGGGTGCGAACACGAACACCTCGCGCGGCGCGGCGCCGATGCGCCCGCCGGTGTCGATGTTGCCGATGCTCTGGCTCCCGCAGCTGCTTTGGTCCGAGGTCTTTCCCTGTGCATCGGCCTGGCGCTGCTGTGCGCTGATGCGGATCTTCTCCTTGGCGATCCGAGCGCGGAACTGCGCGTCGACGCCCAACAGTTCCTGGCCCGCGAATGCGTTGACGCCGGAGGCCAGCGCGACGGCCAGGAGAGCGAGGGCTGGAGCTTTGCGAACGACTTGCATGACGGGTCTCCTTTGGGTGGTTGCCGGGGTTGGGGTGGTGCCTGGTGGCGAATGCCTTCTGGTCCATGGGTTGCGCTGGGCTCGGAAACGGTTCAAGGTCATTGGGCGCGAAGTGCCTGCCCGGGCCTCGCACGCTCACACCAAGCGCGAGGCCCGGTGCCCCATCCCGACCTTCCGCCCGGAGGCGAAGGGGCAAGACAGAGGACCGGGCCTCGCTACCGGCGGGAAGCCGGCAGGGACTGGCTTACTTGGCGACGCCGATGCTCTGGTCGGCGGTGGACAGGAAACCGCCGGCGGTGTTGACCGAGCCGTTGGCGATGACCGTCGAATTCGTCAGCTTGCCGTTGCCTTGCGCTCCGCCGATCTGCTGGCGGGCGGTCGACAGGAAGCCGGCCGCGACGTTGCTTGCGCCGTTGGCTTGCACCAGGGAGTTCTCCACGGTGCCGTTGTCCTTGGCGAAGCCCACTTCCTGCGTGGCGGTGCTGAGGAAGCCGGCGGCCGTGTTGTTCAGGCCCTGGCCGAGGATGACGCTGTTGGTGATCTTGCCGTTTTGCGTGGCGTGGCCGACGTTCTGCGTCGCGGTCGAGAGGAAGCCGGCGGCGGTGTTGGCCGCGCCGTTGACGATCACCGTGCTGTTGGTGATCTTGCCGTTGTCCTCGGCCACGCCGATGTTCTGGCGCGCCGTGGCCAGGAAGCCGGCCGAGGTGTTGACGGCGCCCGTGGACAACACGGTGGAGCCCGCGATTTCGCCGGCCATCGCGCCACTGAAGGCGAAACCGAGGGCGACGATGAGGGAAGCTTGGCGAACGACTTGCATGATGATCTCCTGAGAGTGGCGAAGGGTTGAATGGAGCTTGCAGATTTGCTTGCCTCCGCCCCATGGGTTGCGCAGAGTTCAGGATCGGTTCAAGCTTATTTCGGCCGGGCTGCGCGCCAGCTTAGGATTCACCCGCCATGCCGAACCCACCCCGCCTGACCGGCTTGCTCGGCGCCTTGCAGGCGCTGCGCAATTTCGGGCTGGTGGGCCTCGGCCCTCCTGCTGCCGGCGAGTACGACAGCTTCACGGCCAGCGACGGCCAGGTGGTTCCCGTCTACGTGCTCGGCGACGGCCCGCCGCTGGTGCTGGTGCATGGGGTCGGGTGCTCGCATCGCGACTGGATTCCTGTGGCGCGACGGCTGGCGCGGCGCCATTGCGTGCTCGCCTGGGACGCACGCGGCCATGGCAATTGCCGGCCGGTGCTCGGCAGCATCACGCTGGCTCGACTGGCGAGCGACCTGGCCGAGATGCTTGACCACTTCGGGCTGCAGCGCTCGGTGCTGGTCGGGCATTCCATGGGCGCGCTGACGCTGATGCAATACCTGCATTCCTACGGCACGCAGCGCGTCGCGGCGGTGGCGCTGGTCGACCAGTCGCCGCGCATCGTGACAGATGACAGCTGGAGTCTCGGGCTGTTCGGCGGCTGCAGCGCGGCGATGCTGTCGGGATTGATCGCGGGCGCGCGCCGGGATTTGGCCGAGACGCTCTTGAACGAGGTCGGCGCGCTGGGAGGCCCTTGGCTCAGGCGCCAGCTGAGCGTCGATGCCGCGCTCGGGCGGATGCTGCGCCGGCGCCTGGGGCGCATCGATGTCCGGCCCTTGCTCGACCTTGCCGAATCGATGGCGCTGGCCGACTTCCGCGCGTCGCTGTCGCGCCTCGACGCCCCGCTGTTCGTGGTGCTCGGGGCGCACAGCCCGCACTATGCCGGTCTCCCGCTCGATGCCTGGTATCGCGACACGGTCAAGCACGCGCGGATCTCGGTCTACCCGCGTGCCGGCCACTCGCCGCATGTCAGTGAACCGCTGCGCTTCGCGCACGATCTCGAACGCTTCCTGGACGACCACGCCTGAGGCTCAGCCGCAGCGCCCCTTGTCGTCCGTCTTGAAGCAGAAGTCGGCCGTCAGGCTCGACGACTCCCAGGGCACCTGCACACGCCCGGTGTCTTCGGCCACGCCGATGCGCACCCGCTTGAAAAGCTGCTCGATCTGCAGCCCCGGCGTCGGCAGGTTGGCCAGCAGGTGACGCGCATAGACGCTGTGCTCGCCGCTGGCACCGTCGAGCGCCACGCCGTTCGGCGCGGTCGAGAAAGCCACCAGGGTGCCCACTGGCGCATCGAGCGCCGCCAGGCCACCCGGCGTCGCGCCGCGGAATTTCAGGCGCCGTCCATCGGGCCCGACGACGACGCCACCGGCGAACGGGTTCACGCGGCAGGCGTCGAGTACCACGATGTTGGTGCCGGACTTGATGGCGCTGAGCCGGTCGACGAACTCGCCGACGTCCGCGCTTTGCCGCTGGATGTCCTCTTCCGACGCCGGGTCGGCGTCGATCGGCACCAGGTAGTTGCGACCCTTGACCTGAACGCCGTGGCCGGCATAGAACAGCACGCGAACCGACGCCTTGGGCGCGCGCACGGAGAACTCGCGCAGCGACTCGATCAGCTCCGCGAGCCGGGTGTTCTGATGCAGGGTTACCTCGTAGCCGAGGCCGCGCAGCGCCGCCGCGACGGCGCTGGCGTCGCCGGGCGGGTTCTTCAGAGGTGCGGCGCGATAGGCGCCATTGCCGATCACCAGGGCGATGCGCGACTCGGCGGCGTTACCGCCGACAGGCGCGCTCATGGCCGGCCCGAAAGGCAGCACCGCGGCGCCCAGGGCGCTGCGCAGCAGCTCGCGGCGAGTCAGCGGCGTGCTCATGACGGCTACTCCCGGGGCGGCACGCCGGGTGCCAGCGAAGCGGCCTGGACGATCGGGGCGGCCTGCACACGGGCGAGGGCCGCGGCCTCGCTGCCGGCCGGCACCCGCAGGTAGTAGTCGCCGAGCTGGCCCGGGCCGCCAGCCAACTCGCCTTGGACCTGGACCACCAGCATGCGGATGTCGGTCTCCTTGGCGTCGGGTGCGAAGCTGATCTTCAGCATCGGGCCCTCTTCGACGTGGACTGCGTGCAGCGCGCGTATTTCGTCGGCGTTCTCGCGGGCGTCGCCGAGCAGGTTCAGGATCACGCCGGCCTGCACCGCCATGATCGCCAGGGCGGCCAACGCATAGCTCGGGCGCATGCCGAAGTTGCCGAAGAGGGCGCCGATGCGTTCGGCCAGGGTCGGACGGTCGCCCTGGATCAGGCGCATGGCGCGTGCCAGGCCGATCGTCTCCGGCACGGCCGGGGCGTTTTCCTGCACGCGTTGCTGCAGCGAGCGGAACCAGGCCAGCTCGTCGCGGGCGTCGGGATTCTGTTCCAGATAGGCGTCGACCCAGGCGCGGTCTTCGGCGCCCAGCGAGCCGTTGACGTACCAGGGGAGCAATTCTTCGAAGCGTTCGTTCATGATGCCTGTGCTCCGGTGGCAATCGTGCTCACCACCCAGAATTCTTCGGCTCGTCCGAGCCCGTGACTGACCCGATCGTTGTCCATCCTAGCGTGCGCATCCGACCGCATCGGGAACCCGATCAACCTGCACGGGAGGTGCCCCGTGTCGCGTCTGGGTTGCGCGGGATCGGTAGACGGTTCAATCTATTATTTTTCAGGATGCGAGCGCCCCCTTGACGCCGGGAGCACCGCCCTCGCTGCGCAGAAGGGACTGGAGGCAATTCTTGATCTTCTGGCGGGCATGGAACAAGCGCGTCTTGACGGTGCCCTCGGGACAGTTCTGCACCTGCGCCACTTCAGCCAGGCCCATGCCCTCGAAGAACACCAGGTGCAGGCATTCGCGATGCTCGTCCGACAGCTTGCCCATGCAGTGCTGCACGCCTTCGCGCCGCTGCTTTCCCGCCAACTCCGCGTAGCCGTCGGGCGTGTCCGAAGCGGTGACCTCGGCGATGTCTTCGAGATCGCCATGCACCTCGTCGGGCCGGCGCGCGCGATAGACCATCAGCGCCTTTCTGCGCGCGATCCCGATGAGCCAGGTGGAGAACTGCGAATCGCCTCGAAAACGGTCGGGGTGGCGCCAGACCTCGTAAAGGGTGTCGACCACGACTTCCTCCGCGCGCGCATGGTCGTGCAGCATGTTGAGCACGTATGCGTAGACCCTGCGACTGAATGCCTTGTACAGCTGACGAAACGCCGCCTGGTCTTCGCGGCCGATGCGTATGAGCAGCTGGTTGACCTCGTCGTTGTCCATGCGAGCGGTGGCAATGAGGTGGCGGTAACGCAATATAACGTTTCTGTCTGGTTCATACAGGGGCTTCAGGCGGGGCCGCGCCTCGGGCTTGCCGAGGCTAGAAACCGCGTTCGTCCGATCGCCATTCCGGCAGGCGCCAGCCCAGCCACAGGGCCATCGCACGCAGCAGCGTGGCCGTGGCGGCGGCGGCCACAAGGCCCGCCCAATCGGGTGCGTCGATCGACTGTGCGAGCACCACCACCCACGCGCCGGCAAAGGAGCAGATCGCGTAGGGCCGGTGGTCGCTGAAGGCGCTCGGAATCTCGTTGCAGACGATGTCGCGCAGCACGCCACCGAACACGGCCGTCACCACACCCATGAGCACCGCGACGATCGCGGGCATCGACGCGGCGAGGGCGATCTGCGTACCCGTGGCGGTGAACAGGCCCAGGCCCAGCGCGTCGGGCCATTGCATGGCGCGCTCCGTCAGCGCGAAGTGGCGGGCGCGCAGGAAGAACATCGCCGCGATGCACACCGCCAGCAGCGACCACAACCACACGGCGTGCTCGACCCAGAAAAAGGGCCGGCGGTCCAGCAGGATGTCGCGCAGCGTCCCGCCGCCGAATGCCGCCAGACCGGCCACGACGCATACGCCGACGGCATCCAGGCGTTTGCGGGCTGCCTCGATCAGTCCCGACAGCGCGAACGCGAGGGTCGCGGCGGCCTCGATGGCGATCTGCGCATTGGAGAGTGACAGCATGTGGGCAAGTGGCAGGCTCGGCATGGGAGGGCTCCTCGGTCTTGTTGTTCGGCCGCAAGGGGATGGCGCATCGTAGGCCTGCTGGCCTTTCGGTCGCGAGGCCTGGCAGGTCGCCTCGGCCTGATTGTGTGAAGGCGCTCGCGAGTTTTTCGCCGGAATTGTCAAATTGAACATTCAAATGTATGGCGACAGATATCGGCAATGTCTTGTTGCTTTTGGCCAATGTCAATTCAATTGGGAAGCGCCCCATTGACGCGCAGATGCGGGAGTTTGGATAAACTGCGCCTGGCAACTGCCGCTTGACCAGGATTGCGAGTCGCAGGTCTTCCTGCGCCGGTCTCGGCGTGAGCGTTCAGGATTGCTGTTTATCAAAGTGGAGGAAATAATGCGTTATCCCAATGAAAATTCAGAAGCCATTCGTCGTCTCGCGGCGAGAATTTGCCGTTCCGTCCTTTTGGATAAACGACGGAGAGGGCGAACCAGGGCCCTTTGTGCGTTCATGCTGGGCAGCTGCCTGGGACTGGCTGCCGCCCCGGCGCTGGCGCAGACCTATCCGTTCGTGTCGGACGTCTTCGAGATCTCCGGCATCCACAGGGAGTCCGACGGCGTCCTGCGCAACATGGGCTGCATGATCCTGGGCAACAATGGCAACAATGGCAACAGCACAACGCCCTCGCTGTTTACGTGGGGCCAGACCCAATACCCCGAAACCCATTGTGGCCTGTCGCAGTCAAGCCCGCAGGCCCAGTGGGAGATCTATCCGATTGTGGCAAATGGCCTGATCCGCCATGTCATCAAGAGCGCCTTCAATGGGAAATGCCTGATTCGCGGCCTGAACGGTACGGCCCGGAATGCGAGCGTGTACCTTTGGCCGGATAATGCCGACAAACAATTCTGCGGGCTGAATAGCGCGGCGGAATTCGTCAGCAATGGTCAGGCGGCTTGGGATTTGACTGGTCTGGATGCGATCGCCACCGGGGCCTATTTTGGGACAATCGGTCTTTCGCCCGCGGTGAAATTGCAATTTTCACCCACCCTGAAATGGCCTGCGATTCCGCCGTCTGATTATTCGCTGGCCGAATTTCCCGACTCGCCATCGAGCGAAACGTGGATGTTCGTGCTGAATCCTGTGAACTAGGGCAGTGCCCTCGCGGTCCGGCCCGCCAGGCCGGATCCATTGTTTCCAGCACGTGAACACCGAGCTTCGATTTCTGCGGGTTTTCACCTAGATTTTGGGCGCAAACTTCATCCCACAGAACAGCACACGAGCTGCTCTGGGTGAACAGGGCACCGAGCGAGGTGGCCGCCCCCGAAGGGACGGCACCCGACCCAAGA